>JAFGLR010000049.1 GCA_016927955.1 Dehalococcoidales bacterium | reverse complement strand
TGGTGGCTATCGGTGCCGGTCTTCTCTGGTTCGGCTGGTTCGGTTTCAATGCCGGTAGTGCATTAACCTCAGGAGGGTTGGCCTCCAGTGCTTTTGTAGCAACGAATACCGCCGGAGCCGCTGCCGGTGTTACTTGGATGATATTAAGCTGGGTTTACAAACGACCCAGTGTGCTCGGACTTGCTACCGGAGCCGTTGTCGGGCTGGCAGCGGTAACCCCAGCGGCCGGTTATATTTCACCGATTATGGGAGCCTTTATAGGAATCGGAGCAGCTTTATTATCTTATTATATGATGCTATTCCGGGCTAGAAAAA
Source organism: Dehalococcoidales bacterium (assembly GCA_016927955.1). GTDB lineage: Bacteria > Chloroflexota > Dehalococcoidia > Dehalococcoidales > JAFGLR01 > JAFGLR01. The sequence goes on along the minus strand of JAFGLR010000049.1, from coordinate 11,370 downwards.
TGAAAGTCGATGAATCCCTGGATGTTTGGGCCTGTCACGGTATTGGCGGCACTTTTGGTACTCTGGCTGTCGGGATATTTGCCACTATATCCGTAAACTCTGCAGGAGCTAACGGACTACTTTACGGAAACCCTATGCAACTATTAAAGCAATTTATCGGGGTAGCGGTAGTCTGGGTATTTTCTTACGGTATGACGTGGATAATCGGTAAGGTACTCCAGAAAACTATGGGGTTACGTGTTAGCCAGATGGAAGAGACTCTTGGGTTAGACTTAACACAACACGGAGAGAGAGCTTATGGAGGAATGCTGAGATGAAGAAGATAGAAGCTATTATCCGCGAGGAGAAATTGGACGCTGTACGGAAAGCCCTTAAGGAAGAAAGTTACTTCGGTATTACGGTCAGTGAAGTGATCGGCCACGGGCGTCAGGATGGTTATACCCTGCAATGGCGCGTCGGGGACTATCAGGTAGACCTTCTTCCCAAAGTGAAATTAGAAGTTGTTATTCTGGACGAAGACGTTCCTAAAGTCCTTCACACTATCACTATGGCTGCCCGCACCGGGGATATCGGTGACGGCAAGATATTTGTCCTGCCGGTGGAAGATGTAATGCGTATTAGAACGGGAGATACCGGCACTGCTGCGATTTAATATGTGAAAAACTAAATTAAAAATAAAATATTAAGGAGAAAAAATGGTGACGAAAAAAAGTAAAGAAGAAGCGAAAGAATATGTCCTCAAGACGGCCAAGGAGCGGGATGTTAAGTTTATACGCCTCTGGTTCACAGACATCCTGGGAGTTCTAAAAAACTTTGCCCTCCCCGTAGAGCAAATGGAAACGGCAATGAATGACGGAATCGGATTCGATGGCTCATCAATTCAGGGTTTCGCCCGAATTGATGAAAGCGATATGATTTGTATACCTGACCCTGATACTTTCCAGTTGCTTCCCTGGCGGCCGCAAGAACACGCCTCGGTAGCCCGGATGTTCTGTGACATCGTAAAACCGGACCGCACGCCGCTGGAAGCCGACCCCAGATATGTATTAAAACAGAATCTCAAACGTGCCGCAGATATGGGCTATGTTTTTTACGTCGGTCCGGAATTGGAATACTTTTATTTCAAGGATAATAAAGGGACCGAACCGCTCGACCTTGGCGGCTATTTCGACATTTTACCGGATGCCGCCACTGAATTAAGACGCGAGACCGTACTCACTTTGGAAAAAATGGGTATTGCAGTCGATAAATCCCATCATGAGGTAGCTATCAGCCAACACGAAATAGATATGCAATACTGCGATGCTCTGACAATGGCGGATAACGTAATGACCTATCGGCTGGTCGTAAAACAGGTGGCCGAGAGACACGGTGTCTATGCCACTTTTATGCCCAAACCGGTATTCGGTATCAATGGCAGTGGTATGCATGTACATCAATCGTTATTTAAAAATGGACGTAACGCCTTTTTTGATGAGAATGGAAAGTTCCATATGTCTAAAATAGCTTTAAGCTATTTAGCCGGCCTGTTAAAATATGCTCCGGAATTTACTTCCGTAACCAGCCAGTGGGTAAACTCTTATAAGCGTTTGGTCCCGGGTTACGAAGCTCCGGTATATCAGTCTTGGGCACGGCGTAACCGTTCCGACCTTATCAGAGTACCTATGTACGAGGTAGGCAAAGAAAATGCCACCAGGTTCGAAATCCGGTCTCCCGACCCGGCCTGCAATCCGTATTTATGTTTCAGCGTATTGTTAGCGGCTGGTTTACAGGGTATCGAAGAGGGGTTGGAAGCACCCGAACCGGTAGAAGAAAACGTTTTCCACATGCCCGAAGAGGAACGGGTAAAACGTGGTATCGGCACTCTTCCCGCTAACCTCGGAGACGCTATCGCACTTACCGAGAAGAGTGAGCTTGTACGTAAAGCTCTGGGTAATATGGTTTTCGAGGCCTTTATCAAGAACAAGAAAATCGAGTGGGATAAATACCGGGTACAGGTATCCGACTACGAAAGAAACACTTACCTTCCTATGTTATAAATAAATAGAGCAGTTTATTACGGCAAACGGTCCCTTATATGTTATAATATAAATACGGTAAACGTTTTCCTACAGCGTACGTATTTAGAGGAGAATCAATTAAATGTTGATTCTCCTCTAAATATGCATATTCGGAGAGTGCTAGTATAATAATATGAAGACAGAAGAGTTAAAAAAGAGCTTAGGCGATATAAAATTTATCGATACGCCGGCCGAGCGGGAAATCTATAGTCATGACATCGGTGAAATACCGCCGGTACTGACCAAATTACTTTTTAAAATACATCCCGATTTGGTTGTGCAGCCGAAAAATATCGATGAAATAGTAAAAACAATCAAGACTGCCAATGATATGAAAATCCCGGTCACGCCGAGAGGTGCGGCATCGTGGGGATTTGGCGGGGTCATACCTGCCCGTGCCGGTATCGTTCTTGACCTATCCCCTTTCCGGAAAGTCCTGAAACTCGATACCACCCAAAAAACGGTTACTGTCGAAGCGGGTGCCCGCTGGGGTGACATCGATATTATTGCAAAGAAAAAGGGATTGTGCCTGATGACCTACCCGTCGAGTAAGTTTTCCACGGTAGGCGGCTGGATATCCACCGGCGGTTATGCTATTAATAGTTTTAAGTACGGCCCTTTATCAGAGCAAATCGTATCGATGACCGTAATCACGGGTACCGGTGAAACAAGGCGGCTGTCTCCTTCAGACCGTGATTTTCCTTACTTTGTTTCCACGGAAGGAGAGTTCGGTATCGTGGTTGAAGTTACCCTAAAACTGAGGGACATGCCTCAAGGGTCTTACCCTCATCTTTTTTATTTCTCGAACGAGAAGGAGGCTTATGAGTTCACCGAGCGTTTCATTATCGATGCAAAATCCGGTGACTTTAAACCCAACACCATCCGGCTGCTTGATGATAACCAGGTAGGTGATATTAACCGGATTATGGAAGCCGGCATATTTAAAAAAAGTACGGCTCTTCTCATAGAGTTCGGTAGTATGGCAGATGACAGCAAATTTATACAGTATATGACCGTTAGCAAGAATAATATAGAAGAAGCACCGCGTTATGTGGCCAATTACCTCTGGAATGAGCGGCTATTCGGCATGAAAACAAAGCGTCTAGGTCCTACCCTGCTGGCAAGTGAGGTAATAATACCGATAAAATCAGCCGCCAGGTTTATCCAAAAAGCAAAAAAATTAGGGAGACATTTCGGGGTGGAAGTTTGTATTGATTCATATATCCTGGATGTGGGGAAAGCCCTTATTATGTCAACCTTCCTCTGTGATTCCAGAAAGAGGAAATACTATATTAATGTACCCCTGGTTTCCATACTTACCAAGACGGCAATAGCATTAGGTGCCGAACCTTACGGGCTAGGTCTCTGGAATGCTGCTTTTATCAATAGCCTATATAGCCGGATAAAGCAGCGTGAGTTTAAAGTCTTTAAAGCTAAAGTTGACCCAAACAATATACTGAATCCGGGTAAGTCTTTTAGCCGCGGTTCTAAAGGGGCTGCCGGTTTACTCTTTCAGCCGGGTGTTTTCAATTTCTTAATACAAATTTTGATAGTATCCGCCCCCGTGATCGGGAAATTAGTAACTCTGTTCATGGGAGAAAACAAAAAGCTAGATAAACTGTATATCGAACTGAGCACCCATGCCTGTGCCAAATGCGGTAACTGTTTGGCCGTGTGTCCTGCCTATCTTGTAACGAGAGACGAAACATCGACCGCTAAAGGAAAGATCGCCTTAACCAGAAAATTAATTGATGGACGGACGGTAACTCAAAAGGAAGCATCCGCTGCCTTTCTTTGCATGCACTGCAAAGCCTGCGAAGAGATATGTCAGACTAACCTTGAACTGATGACACTGTGGGATGCCCTGGAACATAAGTTGGAAAGTAAATTCGGACGGCCTGATACTCAAATTACCGATTTTATGAAAAAGGTCGATGACAGCAAAGAATACTGGGAAATGGTAGAGCGTAATAGCTAACCTCCAGCAAATATACTAAATCTAAGAAAGATGGAAAAAGACCATGCCCAAGAAATACCATATTAATATCCGGCCAACACCCCTCGATGTGGATTTTGTTTTTAAATTCAAAATTGCCAGGGGAGAGAACTGCATTAATTGCGGTAAATGCACCAAGGTGTGTATTTATGAAGCCCACAAACGCCGGAAAGACGACCAGCGTAAAATGGCCGACCCAAATACTGTAGTTTGCCGCAACTGTTTTCGTTGTATTCAGGAGTGCCCACGTGGTGCTCTAGAGAAAGCTATCGATAAGGATTTCGCTAATATCGGGGGGAGGTATTGGAAGCCGGATACAATAATTAGTCTTTGGAAGCAAGCTGAAGACGGGGCTGTACCTGTCACCGGAGCTGGTTACCGCGGTCCGTTTACCGGTACGGGTTTTGATAGTATGTGGACGGATATGTCGGAAATCGTACGCCCGACCCGGGATGGAATTCACGGGCGGGAATATATCAACACTGCCGTAACGCTGGGACGCAAACTTAATCACCTGGTCTTTAACCCCAGCAGACAGCTAACTTCATTAGTTCCGGATTATATCGATATTCCGCTGCCTATCCTGTTCGATGTTCCGTCAACCGATATTACCACGAACGTCAAACTTGCTCTTATTAAGGCGGCTTCTGAGCTTAATACATGCATTATTCTGCCGATAAGTGAAATCACTCCTGACGTAGAAAAGTATTACGGTAATATTATTCCCTATTTCACTGTTACAGAAATCGATACTCGTAAAGACATTATTAAAAAGGCCCGCTTATTGGCTATTGAATTCAACAGTGTTTTATTAAAGGAGCTACCGGCTGTTCAGAAAAAAATAAAAGAGCTCGGTCACGCCATTACTATTATCCGCCTTCCGGCTAAGAAGAATGTAGAAGACACCGCTATAGAACTGGCCCGTAACGGTGCTGAGGTTATCCACGTAGTTGCAGATTACTGTGGCCGGGAAGCCGACCATAAATCCGGAACTGAGGGTCGTTTACTTAAGGATATCGTCAGGGCTGTCCACCAGAGGCTGGTTGAAGAGGGTATCCGTGATGAAATTACACTGATAGCTTCGGGCGGCATCGCTATGGCCGAGCATGTCCCGAAAGTTATGCTCTGTGGCGCCGACCTCACCGCTATAGATATACCTTTAATGGTAGCCCTGGGCGTCAAGTTGTACGAAAAGCCGGAAAACCTCATGATTTTCCCGGATAAACTGGCTAAAATTTCGGTTCTCATCCTTACCCAGCGGATTATTAATCTTGTAGGAGCTTGGCACTCGCAACTTTTAGAGGTTATGGGTGCTATGGGTATCCGCGAAGCTCGCCGGTTGCGGGGAGAAAGCGGACGGGCGATATTCTTTGAAGAAATCGACAAGGATACGTTCGGTAAACTATTTAAAAAAGAGAAGTAGTGATATGAAACCAAACACCGTAGAGATAAAAAAAGTGCCTTCCAGGTTTAAGCACCAGGTACCGAAATATAAGATACATCGCTCTGATGATTGTATCAACTGCGGCACGTGTGCCAAGACCTGCCCGTATGGCGTTCACGAAAGGGTCGATGGGCATAACAAAGTAAAACCGCCTATCGATTATAAATGCATTGGTTTCGAATGCAAAGATAAGGAATTCTATTGCGTAGCAAAATGCCCGCGTAAAGCCTTGAGTTTATCATTAAATCCAATGTATGAGACTTTAGGCGATTACCGGTGGACACCGGATATGATTACCGGCACCTGGATAATGGCAGAGACCGGCTATCCGCCCCAGCGTACCGATCTGGAATACAACATCGGGAATTCCGGCGGCGGTTTTGATAAGTTACGTTTTAAGTTCCCGGCAAACCCGTCTAAGGTAGATAAGTCGGAAATATCCACTGATATTCCGTTGAACCGCCGGAATGACGGACGTGCGAACATCGTAATTTCTCTTCCGGTTTACGGCGGCGGAATGTCCTTCGGATCGGTTAGTCTGCCGACTATGGTTGCCAAGGCACATAACGCAACGATATGGAATACGTTTACATGCACCGGTGAGGGGGGCTTTCCTGATATACTTATACCGTATTCCGACCATGTAATTACCCAGGTCGCTACCGGGTTATTCGGCGTTCGGGAAGAGACTATCCAGCGCGTTAACATTGTCGAATTTAAATATGCTCAAGGTGCCAAGCCTGGCCTGGGAGGGCACCTTCTCGGAGAAAAAAACACCGAAAGTGTAGCGAGAATGCGCGAGGCAGTCAAAGGCTCATCGCTGTTTTCCCCCTTCCCGTTCCACTCGGTTTATTCCATCGAAGACCATAAAAAACATGTCGATTGGATTAAGGAAATTAATCCTAATACTCTTGTGTCCGTGAAAGTATCTACCCCAAATGATGTAGATATGGTTGCGGTAGGTTCATATTATGCCGGAGCTCATATTATCCATATCGATGGCGGCTATGGCGGTACCGGAGCGGCTCCTGATATTGCCAAAAAGAACATCGCTATGCCTATTGAATATGCTATCACCAAGGTCCATAACTTCTTAACGGAAGAGGGTGCCCGCGAGGCGATGACACTCATTGCTTCTGGCGGTATCCGGACGGCTCATGACCTGGCTAAGGCTATCTGTTTGGGAGCTGACGGAGCCGTTATCGGGACAGCGGAATTAATAGCCCTGGAGTGTGTCAGATGCGGCAATTGTGAATCAGGTCGCGGTTGCTCCCGGGGTATTGCTACTACAGATTCCGAGCTCGCCGACCTTTTTGAAGAAGGCTGGGCAACACAACGCCTGACGAATTTGTACCATGCCTGGCACGTTCAATTGGTCGAGATTCTTCAAAAGTTCGGTATGCGTGATATCAAAGAACTGGTCGGGCGTACGGATTTGCTAGAGCATATAGATTATAGTCGATAAACGGAGTCTTAACATGATAGATAATGCCGAAAAAATATTATTATCACGTACCGGATTAACTCTGCAGCAAACGGAAAACAATACCAATACTGAGGAAGAAGGTGGCTGCGGCGTTACCGGATTTATTTGTTCAATTCCCGTCACCGGAAAAAATATCTTCGAACCATCAGTCCAGATGCATAACCGGGGTAATGGCAAAGGCGGTGGTATCGGGGCTGTTGGTTTCATTCCCGAAGCACTCGGGGTTACCAGGGAGGTATTGGACAATGACTATATGTTCCATATCGCCATCCTTGATAACAGTGTAACTGATGAACTGGAAAATACCTATATTAAGCCGTATTTCAAGATCGATAAATCTGAGAAACTCGCTACGATTAATGATTACCGCAGCATCGGCCTGGAAGTAAAACCTCCGGACATTATGCGTTATTTTGTCCGGGTAAAAGATAGTATACTGGACAAATTCATTATGGAACATGGCTTAACTTCAATGGACCGGCGTGATGCCGAGGATGAGTTTGTTTATCAGAATAGTTTCAATATCAATAAGCAGTACTATGCTTCCCTCGGCGAGAAAAAAGCCTTTGTCATGTCCCACGGCCGGAATATGATGATATTAAAAATCGTCGGTTATGCGGAAAACGTCGTCCGGTATTATAAACTGGATGATTTCAAAGCCCATGTTTGGCTGGCCCACCAGCGCTACCCAACCCGCGGCCGGGTCTGGCATCCGGGAGGCTGTCATCCCTTCAGCGCTCTTAACGAAGCACTGGTGCATAACGGCGACTTTGCCAACTACCAGTCTGTTTATGAATACCTGAAACAGCGTAACTACCATCCTCTATTTTTAACTGATACGGAAGAGGCGGCTCTGCTGCTCGATTTATGGAGCCGGGTCTACAAATACCCGTTGGAATATCTTATCGAAGCAATGGCACCGACTTCAGAGATGGACTTTGATATGCTGCCGGAAGCAAAGCAAAAACTATACAAGGCTATTCAGACCCATCATGTTTGTTCATCACCCGATGGTCCGTGGTTCTTCATCATCGCCCGTAATGATGCTATTAATAACCAGTACCAGCTTATCGGCATCACGGATACCGCCATGCTCCGGCCTCAGGTATTCGCCTTACAGGAAGGTGAGGTACAGGTGGGTTTGATATGCTCGGAGAAGCAGGCAATTGATGCCACACTATCTTCGCTGCAACGGGAAGACCCCCGTTTTCGTCCGATTGCGGATAAATACTGGAATGCCCGCGGCGGCAGTTATACCGATGGCGGTGCGTTTATTTTCAGCCTGCAAAACGCTGATGATAATCTAAATAATAAACAGCTTGTTTGTACTGATAAATTCGGTAAAGTAATTGAAACGAATAAAGAGAAAATTATTTGCGATACATCAAATAAGCTGCATATCACGACAACCGAAAGCAAGATGATCGAGGAAGAGCTACGTAGTTTATTTACCGAAACATATAACGAATTAACAGCCCAAAAAGTTTTTGTCTATATCCTTGGGGCGATAAGAGAATTTACTCCGGATGAATTCCGGTTCGCTGTCGAAACCATTAAAAAAATGGCGATGGAGGATGACACTTCCAAGCAAATAGCTATCACGGCTTTAACCCTATTAAACGACCGTCGTTATGATACCGGCCGGATTAAGCGCGGTTCGGTATTGCATATCCTGAAAAATAACCTTGACGAAATCCTGGCGGCTTCACCCATGATAACGGAAAAAACCGTATCGCATTTCTGGCAGGTTGATTTTGCCAACCGCCATCAACTCCGGTCACCCCAGTTAGACAACCAGATTCTGGTCGTCAATGCCGAGCATTTCGAGCCGGAGGGTGATAACTGTGATGCGGTGACGATAGTAAAAGCGTATAAGCTCGGCTGGCGGCGTTTCATCGTTTACAAATACCGCGGCCAGCGGTTTACCGGTTGCGGCTTCGGTCCGGCCACCAAGGGCATAAGAATCGATGTATACGGCTCCTCAGGTGATTACCTGGCCTCTGGCATTGACGGTATGGAAATTTACGTACACTGCAATGCCCAAGACCAGCTCTGCCAGATTATGAAGGACGGCAAGCTGGTGGTATTCGGAGATGTCGGCCAGACCTTTATGTACGGAGCCAAGGGCGGTTCTGCGTATATTATGGGCAATGCAGCCGGGCGGCCTCTAATTAATGCTGTCGGTAAGCCGCGCGTTGTTATTAACGGCACTGCCCTCGACTACCTGGCCGAATCATTTATGGCTGGTGACCCTTTAAACGGCGGTGGTTTTGTTATCTTAAACGGTATCAGCTTCGATGATTCCAGCGGAGCAATCAAAGAATTGGCGTCCCCATACCCGGGCTCGAATATTTTCTCACTGGCTTCGGGCGGTGCTATTTATGTCCGTGACCCTCACAAGATTTTAGTTGACGAGCAACTTAACGGCGGACAGTTTATCGAGATTACTGATGCCGATTGGAAATTAATCCAGCCTTATCTGGAAGAGAACGAAAGACTCTTCGCTATTTCCATTGAACGGCTTTTAACCGTTGATGATAAGAAAATGACTCCCCAGGAAGTTTACCGAAAGATAGTACCGAAAAAGACGACATCTTCCATAAAGAAAGATGGGTTGAGCGAATCTGCGCATTAAAAAAACAAACTACGAGTATGGCGAATAAATCGGTTTACTGACATATGACAATAAAAGAAAGTACTATTATGATGGTCACTAACCTAAAAAGCCTGCGTTCAGGTGATAGCCGATGGCCGGACAAGAAAGGTAATCTGCTACAAGAAAGGTAATCTGCTATCTGAAATGAGATATAATTAACATATTAAATTAATTTAAGGAACCATCAAGAAGCTATGATGATTAAGTTTACCAAGTTACAGGGAGCAGGAAACGATTTCGTTTTAATCGAGGGTGACAGGCCTTTAGATTGGAAAACGCTGGCTGCAATTATGTGTGACAGGCATTTTGGAATCGGGGCAGACGGGCTGCTGGTATTATTCCCGTCCGATAAAGCTGGTTTCAAAATGCGCGTATTTAATCCGGACGGGTCGGAAGCGGAGGCCTGCGGTAACGGTCTAAGATGCTTCAGCCGATATATTTTGGTCAATGAACTGGTAAACAATAATACGAAAGAGATACGGATTGAGACTATCGCCGGAACGAGAACAGTACAGTTCGATAAAGCAAATAGAAAAGAGGCTATTATACAGGTAAGTCTGGGGAAACCGAAATTCAAAGCAACCGAGATACCGGTGTTAGCCCAACAGCCGGACGATAACAGTCCGATACTGGACTACCCGTTGATAGTCGCCGGTACCGAGTTGAAAATGAGCTTCGTTTCCATGGGTAATCCGCACGCAGTACACTTCACTCAGCAAGCGGTAGCTGATTTCCCGTTGGCTAGGCTTGGTCCGGCGGTAGAAAACCACAGCCTCTTCCCCCGGCGGGTAAATTTCGAGGTGGCCAATATAAAAAGCCGTACCCGGATAGAAATCCGTGTCTGGGAAAGAGGGGCGGGCGAAACTCTGGCGTGCGGTAGCGGGGCCGCCGCAACGGCTGTCGCTGCCCGGCTACACGGCTATGTTGATAGTAATATTGAAGTAATTGTACCCGGCGGAGTACTTAATATACAGTGGGATGGGAATGGGGAAGTGTTCCTCAGTGGTCCGGCTAAAGTTGTGTTTACCGGAGAATGGCCAATCAAGGAGCAAAAATAATGAAACTTGCCCAGCGTGTTGAAAACCTGCCGCCATATTTATTTGCTGAAATCAGCAGGAAAATCGCCCAGAGAAAAGCGAAAGGTCAGGAAATAGTCAGCTTTGGAATCGGCGACCCGGATATCCCCACGCCGCCGCACATCATCGAACAGTTGTGCCAGGCTGCCCGGATTCCGGCGAACCATCGTTATCCGGAATCGGAGGGTTTACCGGTATTGCACCAGGCTATAGCCGATTGGTACCGTAAACGCTTTGGTATATCACTTGATCCAGATAAAGAGGTATTACCTTTAATCGGTTCTAAAGAGGGTATTGCCCACATTGCACTATGTCTTATTAATCCGGGTGACATCGCTTTAGTGCCTGACCCCGGATACCCTGTTTATACCATCGGCACGTTATTCGCCGGTGGCGAACCTTATAAAATACCGCTCACGGCAGAGAATGGCTTTCTTCCAGATTTGGATTCAATACCGGTTAAAATACTTGAAAAGGCCAAAGTGCTATGGCTGAATTATCCCAATAACCCCACCGGTGCCGTTGCGGAACTGAGTTTCTTCAATAAAGCTGTGGAGTTTGCCCGGCAGCATGATATAGCGATATGTCATGACGGGCCTTATTCTGAGGTTGCCTTTGATGGCTATGAGCCGGTCAGCTTCTTACAAGCGGC
>JAFGLR010000048.1 GCA_016927955.1 Dehalococcoidales bacterium | reverse complement strand
GTGCACCAGGGTGGCAAATTAAGCTGAGAAAATGGGTGGAACATTAACTTGAGACAGGGTGGTCAATTAACCTGAGAAACGACATAAGTATGATATCGGGCTGCATTGGCTTGAATCTTAGTGCCATCGACTGCTTGAATGGCCATATCCCACCAGATTCATTTTTACTGCGGTCCTCACGGTCAGTTTAAACAAATGACGCATTTTAGTACGATGCTCTTTATAAAATCGCCATAGTGTATTGTGATCGGGATGCTGCCATCCGGTCAGCCACAAATAAGGCATCTGATCCCGACAGGCTGACTCGAGTTTCCGGGAAGAACGTGTGCCCGTCATAAATCCATAAAGCCAGACACCTAATAATGCCCGGGGATGATAAGCCGGTGTTCCTAGAGTTTCTCCATTCAGATCCACGCCCATCTGCTGCCATACATCGTCCTCTAAACTATCTACAAAACCGGCAATAAATCGCACCGGGTGGTCATCCGCTATCAGCTCATCTAAAGTGGGCGGTAATAACCAGGTTTGCGGTCGGTTAAACGGACGTAACGGCATTTTAATCTCCTTACTCGCGGTTACCCCCATTTTATCTCAGTTAATATCATTCATAAACCCATTTTTATTATACTTTTGAGACAGGCTCTTACGGTCGGGGTATTCAAGTTAAAGAATTAATATAATCCCCTTAATATTATTTCCATACGTAGCCTTATAAAAATAAGTGACTATTCTAATCCAATTAAGTAAGTCTACGTATTACATTCAGGGAAATAGCATCTTACTATTAAATTAAATACGGTTCAGTGTGCTAGTTAATAACTATTTTGAAACTCAAGATGACAGGAAGATAAATCATTACTTCGGTTCGGAAACGGGGTATAGCTTTAAATAAAAATATAGGCTGGTTAAAAAAGGAGCGGTATTTTGAGGGCTTATATAAATTATTTGAGGATAACAGACTAAAGAAATCCCGGATAAGTTGTGGGTTAAAGGTCTTAAATGTACTCTAAAACGAAGCTAAATATAAAATTAAACAGCCTCAAGGGATAAGGAAGTGTGAGGATGAGACCAACAGGAATTGCTGCTGACAATACAATATTTGTGCTTATATCTTTTGAAGGTCCGGACCAGTACTCTCTGGCCGGAGGCCTTGGAGTCCGTGTAACTAACCTCTCACAGACTCTAGCGAGTCATGGCTTTACAACCCATCTTTTTTTCATCGGCGACCCAAAAGGAAGAGGCGAAGAAATCGTTAGCGATGGAAGGCTTATACTTCACCGCTGGTGCCAGTGGATCAGTAATTATTATCCTCAGGGCGTTTACCAAGGGGAAAACGAGAAGCTTTATGACTTTAACAAGTCACTCCCCGAGTTTGTAATAGAAAATGTAATCAAGCCAGCGATAGCTGAGGACAAACTGGTGGTGATATTAGGTGAGGAATGGCACACTACTGAGGTCATGTATCAATTGAGTAATCTGCTAGGGATTAATGGATTGAGAGACAGGGTAGTAATGTTCTGGAATGCAAACAACACATTTGGCTTTGAGAGGATATTATGGAAACAGTTGGCTGAGGTTACTACTATCACCACAGTGAGCCGGTACATGAAGCACATTATGCAGGGAATGGGCTTGAACTCCCTGGTGATTCCAAATGGTATCCCGGCGTCGTTACTAAACGGGGTTGATGCCGAGGCGTCTGCTAAGCTAAGAAGAAGCATCCCTGCTGATTTGCTGCTAACCAAGGTAGCTCGGTGGGACCCGGCGAAACGCTGGGATACGGCTTTAGAAGCAATAGCCAGACTTAAGGACGAAGGTAGAAAGACCGTGCTCCTGGCCAGGGGAGGGATGGAACCCTATGGGAAGGATTTGATAGATATGGCCCAGTCTCTTGATCTTACGGTCAAAGAGGTAAACTCCAAGGGGAATGCTCTTGAGGATTACTTTGAAGCTATCTGTAACAAGGGTAAAGCCGATATTTTAAACATAAAGTTTCACTGTCCACAGGAGTTTTTGCGGATACTATATCATGCTTCAGACGGTGTTCTGGCGAATAGCGGTCACGAGCCATTCGGGTTGGTTGGTCTCGAGACTATGGCGGCAGGGGGCGTAGCTTTCACCGGTGACACAGGTGAGGACTATGCTATGCCTTTCAGTAACTCTATCGTCCTGAGAACAGATAACCCTGAGGAAATTGAATCCAATGTCATTTATCTTGATGAGCTTCCGGATGAGAGTGAAAGGATTCGCAAAGCGGCATGGCAAACCGCGAGGGAATATACATGGGAGCGAGTCATAAAAATCCTGTTTAGAAAATTGGAATATCAAGCTAGAACGCAGGGGCTTCTAGGCATAAGAAAGAAACCTGCTTTTCCAATTAAAAAACCATCGATTCATGTAGAGGCAATACCAGACCAAGGGACAACATTAGTGGGTAGTGTGTAACTAGAGTTAAATAGTATGGCTGAAACATTAAAGCAGGAGATGCGTAGATTCTCAGCTGATTTACCATCGTAATACTCCTTCCGGTGTCAGGATGGCAAGGTATTTAAGAGCCTGAAAGGGCTTTATAATGCTTTCTCTGTAATAAAGGATGAGATTTACAGTTATCATTATTGAACGGAAAACTATGATTTCAGTAACTGCGTAAGTGATGTAATCGGGGATGATAAGCCGGCAAGAAATTTAGAAAGGGCAACAGGTCAAAGTCTTGCTGCATGGGAAGTAGCTACCAAAATAGCCTATTTAGCTAGACATTAGCTGTAGTATTCCGGATATTAAGGAAGAAAGTTCAAACTAAGAAGGTGGAGAATATGGTAAAGAAAATTAAATCTCAGGTAAAACCAAAGAGACAGACTATACCAAAAGAGCGCTCACAGAAGTTACTGGCTAAAGTGCCGGAGGAGCATATCTTCTGGTGTTATGGCGGCACAACGTTTAGAGATTTGAAAGAGATGGCAGAGGGCTTAGTTGCCATGTCCGATGACGTCTTTGCTTATCACGTAAACTCGGAGAAGAACGATTTCTACAACTGGGTGAGAGACGTGATAGAAGATAACGAGTTAGCCAATGCCCTGCTGCGGGCAGCCAGCAGGTTGCAAGCAGCTGAGTGTGTGGCTACCAGAATAACTTTACTAAATAGGAAATAGCTCGGACATTGCGGGTTACCAATCCGAGATAAGATGATTAAATCGAATAATAAAGAGCAAATTAAAGATTTACCTATAGCCGAACTTTTAAAGCATTTACAGACTTCCGTAGACGGACTCAGTAAGGTAGAGGCACAGCAACGTCTCGAAAAATACGGCTATAATGAGCTGCCGGAAAAGAAGGAAAACCCGCTACTAAAATTCCTGTCTTATTTCTGGGGCCCTATACCAATTATGATTATTGCAGCCGCTGCCTTATCGGGAGTGCTTGGGCATTGGCCTGATTTAGGAGTAATCCTGGTTCTGCTAATACTTAACGCTGTTGTCGGATTCCGTGAAGAACATCAAGCAGGTAATGCTATTGCCGCATTGAAGAAAAACCTGGCTATTAAGGCAAAAGTAAAACGAGATGGACAATGGACAAATATCGAATCGCGGGAACTCGTTCTAGGGGACGTAGTACGGTTACGTATTGGAGATATAGTCCCGGCAGATTCCAGATTATTAGATGGTGACCCGGTACAAGTAGACCAGTCGGCTTTAACCGGAGAATCACTTCCGGTTCAGAGAAAATCCGGAGATGTGGTTTATTCGGGTTCTATCTTAAAACAGGGAGAAATCGACGCTCTGGTTTACGGGACGGGTAACGGTACTTTCTATGGCAAGACCGTTCAGTTAGTACAATCTGCCGAAAATAAAAGCCATTTGCAACGTGCAGTTATCAGGATTGCGGATTATCTTCTAATTATAGCCGTGGTACTCGCTATTATTATCGTCGGAGTAGCCTTCTCCCGCCATGATACAGTACTTGTCGTATTACAGTTTGCCCTTGTTTTGACTATCGCTGCCGTCCCGGTAGCTATGCCGGCGGTTTTGTCGGTAACTATGGCCTTGGGAGCCAGAGTCCTTGCATTAAAGAAGGCAATCGTTACCCGGTTATCGTCCGTAGAAGAGTTAGCCGGAATTGATATTCTGTGTTCTGATAAGACCGGAACATTAACCCAAAATAAATTAACGGTAGGCGAACCTTTCACATTCGGAAATATTAGTCCGGAACAATTAATTTTTAATGCCGCTCTGGCTTCCCGCGAGGAAGACCAGGATACGATTGACTTGGCTGTGCTTGCCGGGGTAAAGGATAGTGGAAAACTAAAGCTATATCAGGTGGCTCATTTCCAGCCTTTTGACCCTGTTCATAAACGCACCGAGGCCACAGTAAATGAAAGTGAAGGGCATATCTTTAAAGTGACCAAGGGTGCTCCACAGGTAATTCTTGCTCTTGATCCAAATGCTGCTAGCATAAGGGATGAGGCAGAGAAAGCTATAAATGACTTTGCAGGTCGCGGGTTTCGTTCTCTAGGAGTGGCTAGGACAGATAGCAAGGACCAATGGCATTTCCAGGGAATTATTCCTCTCTCCGACCCGTTACGGAAAGATTCTAAAGATACTATCGAAGCAGCGAAAAAGACTGGTGTGAAAGTTAAAATGGTAACTGGAGATCAGATTGCTATCGCAAAGGAGATCGGACATCAGCTAAATCTTGGTAAGAATATTGTCGATGCAAGCATATTTGGCGAAACCAAATCTCATCAAGTAGGACAATTAGCTGACATTATTGAAAATGCTGATGGTTTTGCGCAGGTATTCCCGGAACACAAGTACCATATCGTTGATGTATTACAGCAGCGCGGTCATATAGTGGGAATGACCGGTGACGGCGTCAATGATGCCCCGGCACTGAAAAAAGCTGATGCCGGTATTGCGGTAAGCGGAGCGACCGATGCAGCCCGAACCGCCGCCAGCATAGTGTTGTTGAAACCGGGACTTTCCGTTATCGTTGATGCCATAAGAGAAAGCCGGAAAATATTCCAACGGATGACAAATTATGCAACTTATCGTATTGCCGAGACGGTAGCCTTACTTGGATTTCTCACGTTGGTTATCCTGCTTTTTAAAATTTATCCGGTAACTGCCATAATGATTGTACTGCTGGCTATTCTCAACGATGGAGCGATATTATCTATTGCCTACGATAATGTCCGTCAATCCGAAAAACCAGATGTCTGGAATATGAGACAGTTGTTAGGGATTGCAACGGTTATCGGGGCTTTCGCTATGATACGCTCATTCGGCATATATTATTTAGGTACGTATGCGTTTAATTTGGATCCGGATACTATCCGTACGATGATATATCTCAATCTATCTATCGGAGGTCACTTGACCGTCTTCGTAGCTCGCACTCGCGGGCCTTTTTGGTCGGTTAAACCGGCTCGTATCTTGTTAATAGCCGTTTTCGGTACCCAAATCATCGCTACATTTATTGCTGTTTATGGATTTCTCATGACCCCTCTAGGCTGGACATATACGGGAATAGTGTGGGGTTATTGCCTAGTACTTTTCATTATTCAAGACCAGGTAAAGCTTATAGGTTACCGAATATTTGATGGAAAACACTCGGGATGGTTCGGCAAAAGACACGCATTGAATAATTAGATTATTAAATAAATAGATATATTACCAAGGGTGCCGAATATTCTAAAAAATACGATGAGGAACCATAGAAATAATCGGTATTAATTATTATTAAGGAGATAAGATGAGAGAATCAGAAAATAGAGCAGGAGATAAACTATATAATTTAGACGAAATCAACTCGTTGATTAACGATCTGAATAATAAGAATAAATCAACTCGGGAGAAAGCTCAGGATACTATAATTTCTAACGGGGAACTTGTTATAAGTAGTTTGGTTAATGCTTTATCTGATCCACGCGATAGAGTACGGTGGGAGATAGTAAAAATACTGGATGAAATCCACGTGGATTGGACCAAACATGCTGACGAACAGACTATAAAGACTTTAATTGGGGATCTTAACAATAAAGACGGTCGTGTACGTGTCCGAGCCCGTAATGCGTTAGTATCCATCGGCGGCAAATCGGTATTTGCTTTAACCGAAGCCTTAAAAAGTAAGGAGCAATGGACGCGTTGGGAGGCAGCGAAAGCCTTAAGCGAAATCGGTGATTCG
>JAFGLR010000005.1 GCA_016927955.1 Dehalococcoidales bacterium | reverse complement strand
CTAAAGGGCTTACCGCCCGCTATTCACCGACGACAAGCCCTTACTGCCCTATAATAAAAGTGTCTAACTTTTGGGGGTCACTTCAGTAATGGCCGCCCTTATAAATTCTTTATAAACTGAGAACTATTAACTGATAACTTAAAACTTATCTAAATATCCAGGTTCTTTACACTCTTGGCATGAGCCTGAATGAAGGCCTTGCGCGGCGGGACCTCATCACCCATAAGCAGGTGGAAAACCTGGTCGGCACCGGCACCGTCGTTAACCATAACGGTTAAAAGAGTGCGGGTGGCTGGGTTCATTGTGGTTTCCCAGAGCTGCTCGGCGTTCATTTCCCCGAGACCCTTGTACCGTTGAATATCTGATTTGCCTCTTATCTGAGTCAGAAGTTCATCCTTCTGCTGCTCGGAGTAAACCCAGTGAGCTTGCTTGCCGGCCTTTATTTGGTAGAGCGGCGGCTGGGCAATGAAAAGGTGTCCGGCATTAATCAGGTTCGGCAAGTGGCGGAAGAAGAAGGTCAGCAACAGGGTGCGGATGTGGGCACCATCGACATCAGCATCGGTCATCAATATAATCCGGTGATAGCGGAGCTTGGTTAAATCACAATCCTCGTCGATACCGGTGCCCAGAGCGGTAATTAATGCCCGGATTTCTTCGTGAGCCAGCATTTTATCGAGCGGGGCTTTTTCAACGTTCAGGATTTTACCGCGCAGGGGTAAAATAGCCTGGAAGCGGCGGTTGCGGCCTTGTTTTGCCGAACCTCCGGCGGAATCGCCCTCTACGAGATAAAGCTCACACAGGGAGGGGTCTTTCTCGGAGCAGTCGGCCAGTTTACCGGGTAAGGTGCCGGTATCCAGGCTGGTTTTCCGGATTATGAGGTCGCGGGCTTTACGGGCGGCCTCTCTGGCCTTGGCTACGGTCAGACATTTATCGATAATGCGGCGGGCATCGTCGGGATGCTCTTCAAGATACAGTGCTAATCCTTCGCTGACAACGCCGTCGACGATACTCTTCATTTCCTGGTTGCCGAGCTTCCCCTTGGTTTGTCCTTCAAACTGGGGTTCGGGAAGTTTTACGCTTATGACTGCCGTCAGACCTTCTCGGATATCTTCGCCGGTCAGGTTAGGTTCGTCTTCTTTGCGCAATTTATTTTTGTGGATGTAATCGTTTAAAACACGGGTTAGTGCGGTACGGAAACCGGTAAGATGGGTGCCGCCGTCAGCCGTATTCACGCAGTTAGCGAAGCTAAAAATAGTCTCGGCATAGCCATCGTTATACTGTAACGCTGCTTCTACCATTACCGGGCCTTGATTTTTTATGATATGGATGGGATTTTTATTGGTTACTTCACGGTTGCGGTTCAGGTTACGTACGAAGCTGGCAATACCGCCCTCGAAGTAATAAGTCAGCTCGCTTTCTTTTCGTTCATCTTTCAAAGTAATTTCAAGAGCTTTGTTCAGGTAAGCCATCTCACGGAGACGTTCGCTGACAGTATTGAATTCATAGGTATTATCGCCGAAAATTTCAGCATCGGCCAGAAATGAAACGGTAGTGCCTGTCCCTTCAGCTTTGCCGACCGCTTTTACGTCCGCTACCGGAATGCCCTGGTTATATTCCTGTTCCCAGAGCTTACCGTCGCGGCGTACGTTTACTTTCATCCACTTGGATAGGGCGTTAACAACGGAAGCGCCGACGCCATGCAAACCGCCGGATACGGCATAGGCTGCCCCGCCAAATTTAGCCCCGGCGTGTAACACGGTCAATACCGTCTCCAGAGCTGATTTACCGGTGGCCGGATGGATTTCCACCGGAATACCCCCGCCGTTATCTTCAACCATAACTACATTATCTTTAGTTATGGTTATGAAAATCTTATCGCAGCGTCCGGCCATAGCTTCATCGACGGCGTTGAATGTAATTTCGTAAAGCATATGATGAAGGCCGCGCGAATCGGTACTGCCGATATACATGCCCGGCCGGCGGCGCACTGCCTCACGTCCCCCTAGAACCTGGATTGATGCTGCATTATATTCACCGCTGACCGGTTTTGCTATTATTTCTTCGTCAGTCATATGATTATACATTATCCCCTGTAAAAATATTTAAAAGAAAATTAGGAACCTGCAGCGCTAGAACGCTTGTGTTTCTTTAGAATCGAGTTAATATTCGGACTCACTCTATAATTATACCACAAATCAGCTATAGGGGGAATAGCGTTTGATAGTGCAAAACTGAAAGCTTAATACTTTTGTCTTCCGATTTAGATTTTTAGTCTGACTTCCAGGTAGAGGTCACCCGGCTCAGCCCCACCCTTACCTGCATCTCCCATGCCTCGTAGCCGGATTTGCTGGCCTTCCTGCATGCCGGCTGGTATCTTAATCTTAATCTTCCTGATGGTGCCCTGCCGTTTAATGCTTAATTCGGCCTCACCACCCCGCCGGGCTAATTGGGGGCTTAAGGTAATGGTATTTTTACGGTCTTTGCCTTTTTTCGCGGTTTCCCCGTTCCTTGCCATTTGCTGTACCAATTTGGTCAGTTCGGCGTCGGTCTGCGGAGAATAACGGCGAGACGCTCCCCGGCTGCCTTTGGGCGGTCCGAAAAATACGAAAGCACGGCCGTAAACTCCTTTATTCTGGAATTCGAAGGAGCGGTAGCCGGGACCGTAGGCTTCCCGGAAAACTTTATCGAAATCACGGAGCCCGAATTTTTTAGCTAAGTCGGAATAGACCTGATTAACGTCCGAACCCCGGTAAATATCTTCGGTGGTGTGAGTTTGTTTAAACCGTTCGGAGGCAGATTGGTCGTCCTGTTCCCGAAGTTCGTCGTATTCCTGCCGCTTTTCCGGGTTGGAAAGAACTGCGTAAGCCTCGTTGATTTCCCTCATCTTTTCCGTAGCCGCCGGGTCGTCCTGATTACGGTCGGGATGGTACTCCAAGGCTAACCTGCGGTAAGCAAACCTTATCTCGGCAAGGCCGGCATTCGGGGAAATACCCAGGATGGCGTAGTAATCTTTTTCGGTATATTCTTCCGCGTATTCTTCAGTCATAATAATTAATAATCAATTATAACAAATCCTTGAGAGTTTTTAATAATTCACTAAATACGGCTTACCCCGATGTAAAAAAGCTGCCGGACTTTAATATCCGGCAGCTTTTTTTAGAAACTTATTGTCCGTTTGCTTTATTTTGCTCGTCCGATTTGGCTGAAGGCATTGAGTAGTTCATTCCGCTGCAATTGAAGCTGCGTAACGGCGGAGGTAACTTGCCGGACTTTTTCGCTGTTACGCCAGGTACGGCGCAATCTCAGATGAATGTTCCGCAAATCCAGAGCTTCCTTTTCGTCCCGCGCTAAAATCAAGTGTCCGGCAAAGGAAGTATTTCCTTCACCCGAAAGCCAGCACTGGGCGTCTTCTTTCCCCCCGTTAGGTATTTCCAGCTTATAATCCCGTTCCGCCGGGTCGTATAATGATTTACCCGCATACCAGTTGACGGCGTCCGTATATACCGCGGTTAAGAAGCCCCAACCGCCCCTCTCCAGGAAGTCCTGCGGAAGGTCTGATTTTGACTCGCGGTAAACCTGCTGTATCACAGACATTGCTTCGGAGGCATTGCGCTCAATATCGATGACAAAAGCTTCCAGTTTATGCAAAATCGGGTGTTTATGTAATACTGCGGTTAAATCCTTAAAAATGGGATGGCGCACCCAGGACGGTTCGTATCGTATCTGGATTTCCCCTTTTAGCAACTGGTCGTATATCGGTGCGGAAATCTGGGTTTGTACCTGGCTTTCCAGCACGTTTTCCAGCCACTTTACGTTGTAGTCAGGCTCGGCCAGCGGTATGGACTGGGCAAACTCTACGATGACCTTAAGGCGAGCCTGGTCTTCGGTAGCCATGGTCTTTGAACTCCGGGATACTTCCGGTAATGCCAGTCTCGGCGGAGCCCTGCGTTCCCGCGTCGTCTCCTCAGGCAATTCGAGACCCTGCCACTGTCCGCCGCCCATAGGTATCTCGACCTCGCTGACGGTAATGGCTTCGCGTTTCCGCTGGACGGTACGAATAATCCCGTAGTAGATTCCGAGCCCGATTGCGGCGGCAGCCGCCACAATAATCAGGGCCAGTATCCAGGGTGCCATGAGTCCGGATTTAACCGTCCGGGGCATTGACCACTCGCTTTCTACGGAAGCATTATTGATGGCTTTAACCCGCCAGTAATAGGTACCGAGCGGTAATGATTCATAGCTGTATAGCGTGTAATAGTTAGCCTGTATGCCGGTTTTGTTAATAATCGGGTAGGCAAACTCGGGATTGGTATCTATCTGTAATTGATAAGTCACACCGTTAGGGTCGTCGACGGCGGACCATTTGAAAGTCGGCGTGGCGTTTCCGATAAGCCCGATAGTCTTGTTATCCGTCGGTGATGTCGGTACGGGGGCTGCCGGTGGTGTATCGCCGATAATGAAAGATGCTTTAGCGGTATTGCCCAGCAAGTCTGTCACGGCAATCGAGTGAGATCCGGCCGCTGAAACAGGTATGGTTATTTGCTGGCTCATGCTGCCGCTGGCGTCGGTAGTAGCGTTCAGCAGTGTTATGGCGGTATTATCATAGGTTAAACGGATATCACTGTTGGCGGCGAAACCGTAGCCTGAAACTGTGATGTCCGAATCTACATATCCGTTAGCCGGGTTTAAAACGATACCGGCGGTAACGTTAAAGCTGGATATACTTGTTGGGCTTGACTGGGTTACCAGTCCGCTGGCACTGATAGAGTGAGCACCCGAAGCTAAGGGTGGAATTGTTATCTCAGCCGTCCACGAGCCTGAAGAATCGGCTATTATACCGGTAGCTATAGTAATGCTGTCGAAAATAATACTGATGCCCGTTTCGTTAGCCCCGAAGCCGGTACCGGTTACCGTAACGGTGCTGCCCGGTGCCCCGGCTGCGGTACCGATTGATATCGTCGCTGCCACACTAAAACTCACTGAAGACGTAGTACCCACAGTTCCGTTTGCCTGGATGCTATGCGAACCCGAAGCAGCGGCCGGGATGATAAAATTGACGGTCCACCCGCCGCTGGAATTAGCTGAAATATCGGAGGCTGCCGGTTCTCCGTCGAAAGTAACACTTATGCCTGTTTCATTGGCATTGAAGCCGGCCCCGGTTACCGTTATTGAAGTACCCGGTACCCCGCTGGTCTTATTGAGCGAAATACCCGCCCCGATAGTTAATGTAACGGTGCCGACTTTATCGGCTGTGTTTACGGCCCCGTAGGCTCCCACATAGTGTGAACCTGAGGTTGCCGCCGGGACGGTGAAATTCCCGCTCCATCCGCCGCTGGAATTAGCTGAAATACCGGAACTAACCGTTACTCCATCGAAAGTAATGCAGATACCCGTTTCATTAGCTTTAAAGCCGGCCCCGGTTACTGTTATCGTGTTGCCAGGTATCCCGCCGGTGTTATTCAGTGTGATACCCGCACCGATAGTAAATTTAACGGTCGAGATATCCTCTTCATCATTATCGTCACCGTAAGCTCCTACATAATGCGAGCCCGAAGACCCCGCCGGGACGGTGAAATCACTGCTCCAGCTGCCGTCCTCATCGGCCGTTATCCCGGAGGTAAGCACGTCTCCGTCGAAAGTGATACAGATATCGGTTTCCTCATCCCCAAAACCGGCTCCGGATACCGTTACCGTGCTGCCCGGCGCTCCGGTGTTTTTATCCAGGGATATCTTCGGAGTCGTCTTAAATGTATCATAAGTCGTTCC
Source organism: Dehalococcoidales bacterium (assembly GCA_016927955.1). Lineage (GTDB taxonomy): Bacteria > Chloroflexota > Dehalococcoidia > Dehalococcoidales > JAFGLR01 > JAFGLR01. The sequence goes on along the minus strand of JAFGLR010000005.1, from coordinate 985 downwards.
GGAAATAGTCCCCTTGATGCTTATTGTATGCGAGCCGGAAGCTGAATCCGGGATATCGAATTCTTCGCTCCACGCACCGACAGAGGAGGCCGTATCGGTCAATACGGTCTCACTCTCGAATTTCACCGTAATACTATCATAAGCTCCAAACCCGGCACCGGTTAATGTTACCGAGGTACCCGGGGAACCGGAAGTCTTGCTCCAGGTAACCTTTTTAGTTGTGTTGAATGGGGCGGTAAGCTGTCCTGATACTGCCCCGGTCGCCGCTATTGTATGGGCTCCGTAAGCTGATGCCGGTATGGTAATAGGGGCGCTGAAAAAACCGGCCGCAGTAGCTATAGCCGTAGTCAGGGTACTGCCGTCAAAAGAAATAGTAACTACCTCGGAATCCCCGAATTCGATTCCGGTTACGGTGATTGACGTTCCTGGTGCACCGCTAGAACTACTTAAACTGATACCGGTATCGGCCAAAACTGCCAGGGAAGTGCATGTCAGTAATAGAGACACGATTATTATTATCGATAATAGTCTGGCGGTAAGCCTTATCGCTGCGTTGTTTAATTTCATTGACCTTCGCTCCGTTTTTTTAACGTTTTTACGGAAGCACTTCGTGCAACCAAATTTCTTATTACTATACTACAATTTGTAGGAAAATGCCATTGTATTTTCTCGTAGACTCTTATATTTTCCGCATAGTTCGGCAAGAATCATAAAGATACTGATGTCAATGATATTAAACTAATATTAATATTTTATTAAGGTCAAATTAATTCCAGAAGGTGAATGAAGGGTCTATCCCTTACGGTCGCCTTCATATTTCGTATGGGCAATTCTCCTGTAGTTGCCTCCTGATATTAACTCTGCTAACTACCGACTGCTATAAACAGAAGAGGCACGGCTCTGAACTGCACCCCTAAAGTTGGACAGTATGATATACTGAAAAAACTTTGGGGGTGTATTTTTTTATGCCGAAAGGGAAATCATT
>JAFGLR010000047.1 GCA_016927955.1 Dehalococcoidales bacterium | reverse complement strand
TCATCCTACCCCAGTGCTTCTTGAAGCATCCGGTGGCTTGAAGCTTCCTGTGGTTGCTGCCCTGGCAGACGTCAAACTGTCTGTTGTGGTTGTCAACCTTAGATAGGTTAGTGACTTCGCCCGAGCTACCGGTAAATTGGCCAAGACCGACTCGTTGGATGCGATAGTCATGCTCATTTCGCTGAAGTCATCAGTCTATGGCCCGTCCTCTTCCAAACACCGAGACTCAAGCTCTTACCAGTTTGGTCACCCGGCAAAATCAGGTGATGGGCATGCTGATTACTGAAAAGAACCGCTTGCACACACCCCGACAGCTGATTTACCAGCGAATTCAACTCTATATCGATTGGCTTGAAAAAGAACTGGATGTGATAGACCAAATAACGCATTGCGCAATTTGCCGGTGTCTAAATTTACAAGAGTAAAAGTGCCAAAATGGATAATATTATCTCTTAATTTTTATACTTAAGATGGGGTACACCACAATAAACGGAAAAGCCTCCTAGTTATTGCACCTAAGACCGTGATACACATCGTGTCGATGCTATAAAACCAAAACCGCCCTTAGTTGCCGCTACTTGAAATATCGGCATGAAGGGCGGTTCCAGTATTCATATTATTAACGAGCCCCTCCGAACTATGTCCGGAAGCCCGGCCGTATTTCTGGTGGAGACGGGGCAGGGTCCATCTATACCTGCACAGCGGTTTATCGGAAACTGGTTAATATCTTTTATTGAAGCGGGGAAACAAGAGAGGGTAAGAGCCCCCAACCTACCCCTATCCTCTCAATATAATGGAGTTAGAGAAGGTAAAATATCCGCAAATTTAAGTTGTTAATACATCATTATTTATACCTGAGAATAATGATTATTGTGTTATGAATACCTTGTCATAAACTATCTGTTGGGCACGATTAAACTTCATACTTGAGAAAAATCCTTCCATGCGGCTATCACGCTCGCTAATAATTATTCTTATAGTCTTGAGATTCTGAGAACAGGCATATTCTATCAAAGCTCCCACTAGTTGAGTTGCTATACCCCGTTTCTGATAAAGCGGCTGAACACCAAGGCCTTGAATCAAACCAGCTTCTACAACTGGCTCACCTATATATGTATGGCGAGCTAAAATAAATCCCACTACCCGACCATCAACTTCCGCGACAAAACTCAGATCCTGTGCTCCTGCTAAATCCTCAGTGAGTAAATCGATCATAGTGGCAGCTCTGTCTTCACCAAGCAGGATTTTATCGATGTCGAAAATAGTATCGATATCTCCATATTCTATTGATCGGATTGTTATTTTACCCTTTATATTTTGCTGAGTCGTCACTTACCTTACCCCCTTTGCTGATATTATCAAAAGTTTTCCCTACGCAAATATTGTTAGTTTTTAATTCCTTTTCATACTAGACTATAATTATAACTCTAATCGCCGCTTTGTCAACACCGCCCGTACTGATTGATCTAAAATGTGAAATGATGTCTTGGCTACTACAAATTATTTCGATTTGGAGACGTCCTTCAAAACATCCTCAAGACGGTTAAGTACTGTATCAATCTGCTCATAGGTTATTACTAAAGGGGGTTCGATGCGGATAGTTTTAGAACTTATGAGAGTCCCTGCCACTAGAACTCCGCGTTTAAACAAGCCAGCCGCAATTTTATAACCTATTTCTTCCGTCTTAAAATGTAAGCCTATAAGCAGGCCCTTACCGGTAACCTTTTCAACCATTTTAGGGTATTTTTCAGCCAGTGCTTTAAGTTTAGGGAAAATGTAATTTCCTTTTTTAGCTGCTACTTCCCATAACTTCTCCCGTAAAATGACGTTGATGGTGGCAATAGCCGCCGAGCATGCCAATGCACCACCACCAGTCGTCGTGGTGTGGATGAAAGGGTTTGGCTCCATCATTGGCTTCCAAATTTCCTCGGTGGAACATACTGCACTGATTGGCATTACCCCTCCGCCGAAAGATTTACCCACGGCGATGATATCAGGGGTTACGTTCCAGTGCTCGACACCCCATAGTTTGCCTGTTCGGCCTAAACCGGTTTGAACTTCATCGGCAATCAATAGGGTTCCGTAATATTTAGTAGCCTCTCGGATGCGCGGCCAGAAATCATCCGGTGGAACGATTGCTCCAGCCTCTCCTTGTATCGGTTCCATAAGTACCGCAGCAACCCCAATACCAAGGTGCTTGCATGCTTCAAGTTGTCTTTCTACGGCATCTGCATTTCCAAACGGCACATGGTAAACTGGGCCGCCATAAAGTATGCCCATCGGCTCCCGAAAAAGTGCTTTACCAATCATACTAAGAGAACCCATCGTTTTTCCATGGAAAGCATTTAAAGCAACAATAAAGGCGGGTTTTTGGGTATATAGCTTCGCCACCTTAATAGCTCCTTCAACGGCTTCTGTCCCGCTGGCAGCAAAAAAGCTATACTTGATATCTCCCGGCGTAATTAATGCCATTATCCGTGCCAAGACACCCCGCAGGGGATCTATAAGTTCCTGGCTGGGCATTGGGGTCCGGTAACTCTACTGATCTTGCACTGCTTTGATGACTTCCGGATGTCCCCATCCGAGGTCCATCATGCCGTAACCACCAAGACAATCAATATACTCGCGTCCGAGTACATCCTTGAATAATGCTCCGGAACCGCTCCACTCAGCGGCTGCCCAATCGCCCGCTTCCGTCATGGATTTGCGATACTGTAACCAGCCTTTATTAAAATGTTCAGCGAAATTTGCTTTTGATTCCTTAATGATCTCTTTGCCTTCATTTATTGTTACTGTTTTCTTATGCAGAATGCCTACCCAACGTTCTGAGTACTTTAAGGCTTCGTTAATATTTTGTTCCATGTATTACACCTTTTTATTTTGTATTTGACTATCACTGCTTTAAAGTTCCGCGAAAAACTCAAACAGTCCATTCGTGTACTTTTACTATTATGGGACACCCTAATTGGTCACCGAAGGATCGATTAACCATAAAGTTGAATCTTTATCCAATCCACAACCGGCATCAAAATATTACGAATTACCCCATAGTTTATCGGCTCCAGTTTGTATTAATATTATGTCCATAGGTTTGATCTTGTATTTAATTTTATTTAGGCATTCTTTTATATCGGTTGTTTTAATAATTGATCCGTTGGGTTTTTGCCTCATATCTAGGACAACTCCATCGTTGAAGAACCACTCCAAAGGAAGTTCATCTATAGTTTTTGCTTTTTTACCCTCTGCTGTTGGGAAATAATGGTACGGGTCATCAATATGTGTACCTGAATGGGATGATAGCCTGAGGTTTTCAGCTGCAGAACCTTTTCCCTCGGGTATGTCACTTAAATTACAACCGAAATAATTGCAGAGAAATTTAGATCCAGCTTCATGATGAACAAAGTTAACCTCTATTTTTAAAAGTTCGCTAGGAGTGTCTTCGATTGGTATGCTGATATCAATGATTTTCATAATAACCTCTCCCAATGTGTTGTATGTAATCTAATGTTTGTTTTCCAATTCCCTGTAATTTAATGTATTTAACCGAATCTTTTCCTAAAATCCCCAATAGTCTTATTAAAAATTCTTTACGTTCTTGCCTATCTCGCTTGATATTTGATTTTCCGCCTGCCTGTTCCATAAAAATACGGACTAGAAAATAAACAATTTCACTATCCGAGTGGCCAAGCTCTTTCCAGTGTATCAGTTCGTTTTTGAATACTTTATAGCAATGACCAACAACGTAATTTGTATCTGCAATCTTATTAACACTTGTATCACCAACATTCTGTAGGAAAGGATTCATTGAAAAATCCTGCATTTCGCGTTTAGACATTATACTGTTAGGTAAAATACGGCTACCTATAAATTCTTTACCGTGTCCAGGTTTTACCTTTATCAAACTAAACGCCCTTTTCAAAGCTTCCTTGGCCTCAGTATCCTGTTCGCGTGCATTAAAAGAGTTCTTTCGATGGCGAATAATTCCAGCAAAACGACGCATAATGAAATTCAACTGGAGTTTTATATCTGGTTTATAGAATGGGCTTTCCATTAACCATAGATCCCCGCTAAATAAGAAATCGTCGCCGGCCCGGATTATTTTATTTTTCCCTTGTGTAAAATTGTTATTTATTGAATATAAAACGAATTGCTGATCACGTGAATGCATATAACTACTTTCGGGGCAACCCAATACGATCAGTGTGTTTGAAGTGTCCATAGTGACTTCTGCCAATACCGGAAAATCCAGTCCACCCAATGTCATTTTGTACATTTCACTGCGATAATCAATGTTTTTATCTTTCAATTCCGTTGGGTCAAAATGTTTCTTAAAGCTTTTTTCCCAACCGAAGTATCCATTTTCAATTAGTTCGCGGAATGATTCAGGGATTATGATTCTCGCATTTGATTTATCGGCTAACAGCTTAGTTAACCCGCAATGGTCCGCATGATGATGGGTTAGGATAATATTTTCTATATCAGATATGTTAATTTGCTTCGATTCTAGTAGTCCTTCAATTTTTGGTGTATAACGTAAATCACCCGGATCTATAACGGTGTATCTTGTTCTTTGGTCACTTTGGTACGAAAAAACATATAGGTTGCTGCCACGGGGAAAAAGAAAACTAATTAATTTAATTTGGCTATTTGGAATTCTTTCTTCAAGTATTTCAGATTTGGTAATAAAATGGGAATATTTAAATGAACGAAGACCTTCGTTATAATTCTCGTCATAGTCCAATAACGATTTCCCGTGTGTGTTTCTACTAGTGAGCATTTCCAATATTTTTTACCCCCGCTGTTGCATATTCATATCGTAAATACGGACAAGTTTTATCCAATTTACCAGCTTATTTCGCGTTTATTGAGAAGGTAGGTTTTAACCAATACTACAGAGTCCGGTGCATTAAACTTGGCGAATATATCTTTTCCCTGCCATCTAACGGCACTATTTTCCCTGATGAATTTTATTCTCTATAAATACATCAATGAAAGACCTGATCTCGGGATCATCGGTGTCCCGCGGCAATTCTAGAAATGGTATGCCAGCACCATCGAAAACCGTATTGATTTTTCCATAAGCTCCGCTCACACCGATAACTCCGTCACATCGGCACAGTTTGGCATCTCGCAATCGCCACTCCGGAACATAATTAAATAACATCAAATGGCGACTCGCCATTGCCCGCAAAGGATCATTACCGATTTTTCGTGTGTAAGCTTCATAGGCTATTGAACTATATAGCGGGGCAATGCAGACCGCGTCATACTTTTCTTCTACATATGAAGCCCAAGCGGGCGGTGTACCGTCTTCCCACATTAACCGAATTTTTTCATTAGGATTAGCACCAATACCATTTTCCACTCTGTTTTTTACTTCTTCATAAAAAGCTTTTATCAGGTCCCGTCCCTTTTTAGTGCCTCGGTGCCACATAGTCTGGTATGTGGTCAGTTGATCGTAAATATTTACCGGGCATGGGATTGTCTGGCAAATTAAATCTCTTGCTTTTCGCCAGTAGTCCATTTGTTCGTTGATTAACTCCATGCATTCCCACAATCGTGAATAATCAAATTTCCGACCTGTTTTAACTTCTAAAAAATGTATTAAGGCTTTTTCTTGTTCGACCCTGAAATCAAGGCATCGAGAATCAATCAATTCGTCCCAACGGTCTTTAAGTAATTCCCACCAGTACGGTGGGTGAGGTTTAAAATGGCTGCCGCTTTTCTGAAGTGCATAATAAAGACAATCAAACTCACGAGCCCAGATTTCGAGGATTCTCATATCTACGTCACTACGCGAGCCGATTATCATCATCGGTTTTGGTAAACCGCCCCAAGGAGCTATATCTGGGTTGTTGTCCATGGTGGAAGCAAGGCCAGCGCCGATTAATAAAATACCAGTAGCAGAAGTGTCATATCCTTTTCCGTTCAGCAGCGTCTGGTAGTATTGATTAAGCCCCTTTATGGCGATTAGAGCATTCCAGTTATTTACTACTTGCACTGGTATTCCCATGATCGTCAGGATTTCCTCGCACTCATCGGCATGAGAAATAACATACGGTTCGCCAGCAGATACCCTTTTCAGGATACTGCTAAACCATTCTTTCTGATGGCTTCGGATTGCATTTGCGGACCCCATTCTATCTCCATCTTTAATTTGGCTCATGTTGATCTCCTTAACTTGTTAATTTATCAAGTCCAAAGTTGCTGCAAAAAGGTATCAATCTGTCCTGTGAGCTTCTCGGGGTCTTTTATAATATACGGCTGCCTTTTCAGATGAAGAACCGGGATGCCGTGCTTAGCCAGTTTTTTAATTTCGGTAGGGACCTCCCACGTCTCTATGTGGTCATTTTCCAAAACATAGCATACTACCCCACCAGCCTTGGTCTTAATTGCATTTTGAACACAATACTCCACCCGTTCCTCTAGAGGATACCCCCCCGGGCAAAGCGGATGGGTATTAAACTTTTCAACCACAGCATCAATAGGGCTTAAAGCTGAAGTCAGGAGAACCTCTGCATTACGGTTTCCCCAGCAGTGGTCTTCCCCAATAACAACCGCGTCACGTGACTCGATTATTTCGTAGAGTTGAAGATTGTCTATAGGGCTGCCGGAAACAAAGATTCGTTTACCCTTCCTTACCGGCATCTCTTCCCATCGATTAATAAATTCCCTGAGAAGTATGTTATGTTCATTCTTAGGCATAAAGAACGATGAGCCGATTACCTGTAAAGCTTCTACCCCGGAAATCCGTGGTGGGTTACTGGCTCTTAATTCAGCAAACCGTTTAAGTAATATTTCACTCTCAAGGCAAACTGCTACTGATTCGGACAACATCTTATCTGATATGAATTTTCCCGACCATTTTTCTAACTGAGATTTTAAATCCAAAACCTGTTCACGATTGTATAACTGGTTCATGAAATATTTAGTATGTAGTTTATCGATAAAATAAGGCTCCGGGGCTTTTAAAGTTGTGTTTGTTTGTTTCATATCGCAGATAATACTATACAAATGATGTATTGAATCTCTACCGCGGGGAATGACCAAATAATCTATAAAGTCATATTTCTCTGAGTTGAAACGCGTGGCGTAACGAGCTACGAAATCTTCCGGAGCCATGCCGCTGAACTGCAAAGCTCCGCTTGTAAGAAATTTTTCATAGATTTCAGGTATGGTTTCCTCAACAACGCTACCTAATCGAAGCGGGAAAAAACCCGCCGCTATAATCAATTCTTCCGGTACGAAGTTACAAACATAACCTACTATTGACACTCCTTCATTTTTAAGATTGCGAGCGTACGATTCGGAATTTCTATAATATTTATTAAAAACATTCAACGATTCCATACAAGTTCCCCCATAGAGTTCACTACCTAACTTTTGAGCATAGCTAACACACTCAAGGATTCCACACTCGCTCTATTATCACTTTTATTACACTATCCAATTTACCCAATACAATACTTTCCCCCGAATTACCTTGTATATTAACGAATTTATATAATTCCAAATTCAGGTCTCCTCTTAGTCAGCAATACTATTAAGCGTAAGATTAAAGCCGTCGCATTAGTATAATCTTAAAGTATACAGTTACTTAAGAATATGCAGGATAATTTCATTACACACCCTCCCACCATTTTGCAGAATGAGTATTTGTCTTTGTTTCGGTCGAATAATACGAAGCATAAAATTCATCCTGGTCTTTCGCTCTTATCCGTTCGCGTTCGTACATTAATATGTCTCTCTGAGCAAATTCGGGATGCATTTTCATTTTAGGTGTTTTACAATAGTCATACGCTTCGGTTCTTACCTGTGATAACAGATTAGCATCCATAAGTGCTGTTCGGTAATGTCTTAACATATCGAGATTAAATGTAGCTGCGGTAGTTGCTTCGCCGCGCCCCTCAACCACAGATAATACTCTTCCCTGATAGTCTATTATTTGACTGCGCCCGGATTCGCAGATAGGTGGAGACTGGCTAATTGTCGCCCCGCCGTTGACATTGAGCCCATAACACATGTTTTCGAAAGCTCTCACCCGATTGCACGAATTCATAAAGTCCAAGTATCTATCACCTCCCGGATAGAATATGGCATTGACGCTAACAAGTATTTCAGCTCCGTTATAGGCTAACTGCCGGGCTACTTCAGGGAAAAAAGAATCATAACAAATATACATGCCTATATTACCGATATCTGTCTTCACCACCGGGAATAAAGGAGTTTTCTTAACGTCATAGCCTTCATTTAATAATTCGTGGGGTGATAAGCTTAATTCCAGCATCGGGGCGGGATTGATCTTACGGTATTTTGCCAGATACCCCTCCGGACCGACTAAAAAACAGGTATTAAATATACCTTTCTTGTAGTCCTCGTCATATTCAGGCCAGCTTCCGGGAACAATATAAGTGCCCAACTCTTTAGCTAATTTGGTAAAGTGGTCTGTTACCGGTCCCGGAATCGTAATTGCCATTTTCCTCCAGTCTTCTATTACGGGTTCGGGAATCCCGAGAATACCAAACTCACTGAAGGCGATCAATTTGACAGGGTCGTTAAAACAGACGCTATAGGCAGACCACTTAATCATTTCCGAGGCATGGTCGATATTCGCCTTGAGCTGGGCTTTAGTATGTGCGGACTGTATAGAAGTCTGGCAGGCAACGGCCTGGTACACATTCATCTTAATACCCCCTCTTATCTATTTTCTCAATAACACTAAAAATACTATTATTAAGTGATCCCTATCAGTAAAGTTATTAAGCACAGTAACCCGGGCTGTTTCTTACCTAACCGAATTTACATTATCAATATCCAGTCCGCTGGAAATATGTTTAGCAATAAATACAGGAGTAGTTGCCAAGCTGACCAAACCCAGTATAATCAATATTGAAAAAATAAACCAGGCAATGTGGTAACTACCGAACTTATCAAAAATAAACCCCGCCAATGGTGGACCTACTATTCCTCCCAAAGATGCTATACCCATAATCAGACCGAGTAGGGTGGCTAACCTTGTCCTGCCAAAATATTGTATGGCTAAAGCTGGTTGCATAGGAACAGGTCCCCCATATCCAACACCTACGAAAATAAGGGCTAAAATAAGCAACCATACTCTATCCACAGTGACATAAGCAATAGAAAGCATACCTACACCGACTAAGATAAAGGCTGTTACGGTTACCAATTTTTTACTGTATCTATCACCGAACCATCCAAAGGTAAGACGGCCTAAAATGCTGATTAACGGAATGGCACTTGCCGCCAGACTAGAAAACGTCCGGTTAATACCTATACTGCTCATGTAAGGCATAACATGAGTAATTAGTGCATTTATCACGAGCACATGGCACATAAATCCAATAGCTATGTGCCAAAAAGTGCGACTTATTATTATTTGCCTCACTCCGATATTCACCCCATTATTTTGTTCCGGAGATTTGGTTTCGCCGGATACCCGTTTACTTCTGGAGTCGCCATCAGGAAAATAACCGTATTGCTCAGGATTGTGCCGAAAAAGGAAAGACAAGGGCAAAAGAATGACAAGCGCCCCCAATCCGATAATTGCCATGGTGAACTTCCAGTCGAAGGTATCAATAAGTCGTGTGGCTACAGGAATTAATAAGCCTCCGACGGCAATACCGCTTACCAAGATACCCGTAGCGGTAGTCAACTTTCTGCGAAACCAGTTACTTATTACAGATATAGGCACTACTCCGGAGCATACACTAATACCTGCGGCAATTAAAATAAATGCTCCATAAAACAAAGCGAGGGAATTAACACGGCTTAAAAGAAATAAACCAATACCGATAAAAACAGCCCCAACAGGAATTAGCCTTCTTGGACCCCAACGATCCATAAGAAGTCCGACAATCGGGGCGAGAATACTCATCTCTAATCCACGTAAAGATGCTGCAAAAGAAACCTGGGCATAACTCCAGCCGAATTCGTCAACGACAGGTTCGATAATAGCTGTGAAACCGAAATAAATGAAGCCGCTGATATAAGCTCCCATAAGGAAACCGGCACCGACTATGTACCACCCGAAGAATAATTTGAACTTTTTCAAAACTACCTCTAATGGTTGGGTATCATTAACAACTATCCCTAGAATTTACATTATTATTAATCTTTCGGGTATCAATATATGCGGGTACTAGGAATATTATTTTCTATAAAGTACCTAAAAATTGTTTAATACTTTTCCTCAATGCTTCTTCGTCCTCTGGGGTTAACGAATACTGTTGTTTCTTTAACCATAACGAAGGTATATTTTTCCCCTGCAAAGAACTAATTTCTTCGGGAGTCTCCCATGTCTGTGCGTAATCATATTCATGCACGTTAAATATTACTGCTTTGGCTTTTGATTCAATAGCACCGTTCACACAATTATCAACCCGCATAGTTAAAGGAAAATTGCGAGGACAAGGTGATTTTAGCTGATATCTTTCGGCAATCGATTCTATGAGGTTTGAACTGATTTTAACAAAATCGTCTTTATATCTATTACCCCAACAATTATCTTCAGCGACTACAAGGGCACCACAGGATTCAAGAACCTCGTAAAATTTCATATTGTCCATCGGGCTGCCCTCGACGAATAATCGTACCCCGGTCTTTTCAGGCATAGATTCGACATTTTCGATGAATTGTCTCAGCAGATTGTTATGTTCTTCTTTCAGCATAAACATCGACGAACCGATTATCTGCAGGGCCTCAGTTCCTGAAATCCGACACGGTTCCGAATTCCTTAATTTAGCTACCTCGTTAAGTAACATTCTGTTAGCATTACAGATTAGTACAGCTTGCCTGACGGATTCTTCCGTTATCTTTTTACCCGACCATCCCTCGAGTTGGTTTTTTAAGTCGGTCATCCTGTCTTTTATATATAACCCGACCAAATACGACCTGGTGTGAAGCGTATCCAACAAGTATATTTCCGGCAATTTTATTTCAGGTTCTATTTCCTTCACAAAGCCTAACAATGCATGCAGAGTGTGTATGGAATCCCGGGAATGAGGTATTATCAGGTAATCTACGAAATCGTATTTCTGGGACAGAATCAAGTTAAACATCGACCTTACGAAACCTTCGTAGGAGGGTGGCGCATATTTATCCGCCAAATCCGATTTATCATTAGGGTCACCGCTTATACGAACCGGGAAAAAACCGGCGGCTAGTATTAATTCCTCAGGTACTTGAGTACAGAAGTATCCAACCACCTTTTTCCCGCTTTGTTTCCACTCCTTGGCAGCCAAATCCCGTTCTTTGTAATAATTCTGCATTATCTCAAATGGATTCATTTCAAATCTCCTTTTTGAAGCTAAACTAAAGACATCGTTTTTCGATAAATTCACTAACTTGTGCTTTTATCTTCTCGTCATCCCATTTTCTGGCATCAACATTATCGGCCGTGATTTCTAACACCGGAATACCGGCTTTCTCGAAAGCTAGCTTTGTTAAACTCGTGTACATACCAATACGGCAAGTTGTTGAAACAAGCTGAACCGCACCGGCAATATTGTGTAGTTTTGCTTCCTTAACGAACCAATCATTAGTGTTCAAACCCAAGAATACGTTTCGGCTGGCCAATGCACGAAGCGGGTCATCCTTGAGATTCCTCTGGTACCCATCTGCAGCTATCGAAAGATACATCGAACAGACAAAAACCGCGCCATATTTTTCCTCGAAGTATTGATAAAACGCTGTATTGGACCATAATCCAACGCCCAGCCACATCATCCTTATCTTTTCGTTCGGGCAAGCTGCCTGATGATTTTCGACTCGTTCTTTTACTTCCTCATAAAACATTTTAGCCCCGTCCCGCCCCTCGGGTTTACCCCGATGCCATTGTAGCGGCATAACAGTGGAAGTCTGGTCGGTCAGATTAACCGGACAGGGAGTTGTTTTAGCAATTAAGTCACGGGCCATGCGGAAATATCCTTCTTGCTCGTTTATCAGTTCCATTAACTCCCTTAGTTTTTCCATGCTGAATTTCTTCCCAGTGGTAACCTCCAGGTAATGTATTAACGCTTTATACTCCGCCACCCTCATATCCAACCGGTGCGGTTCGATCACTTCGTCCCAATGATCCTTTATCTTTTCCCACCATCCTATGTAAGGCTTGGTTGGCGATGTTACTTCAAGCGGAAAAAGAGCGGTATTATATTCACGAGCCCAGAGTTCGGTTACCCTTTGACCCGCATCACAATCTGTAGTTCCAATTATCAATGAAGGTCGTGGCAGGCCTCCCCACGGGGCGGTCTCCGGATCATGACTGAGAGTACAACCATACGGCAGGGCACAATACGTACAAAGGTCATAGCCTTTACTTTCCAGGATATTAAAGTACCGCGGAGAAAGTTGTTTCGCAGATATTAATCCCGACCACCATTGTTTTACCAGCACTGGGATATCCATAGTAAGAAATATTTCTTCACACTCGTCAGCATTACATATAGCGAAAGGCTCCCCGTTCTTGACCCTTTCTTGGGTTTTAAAAAACCATTCTTTCTGTAAGGCTTTCACCTGTGATGAGCTTTTAAGTTGTTTGGTACTTTTTTGGGCACGCCATTCAGACGGTTTTTCTCCATGCTTACCGGTTGTCTCACTCATAAAAATTCTCCCTTATTGCCGTTAATACGATATGTTGAGAGCGTCCAATAGTATTATTCAAAAACTCCCTGCTCTAACAATTCGGTAAATTCAACATCCGACAATCCCAGTATATTTTTACATACGTATTCATTATGTTCTCCTAAACATGGAGAGGTTTTTATATTAGCGGGATTAAATGAAAGTTTATACGGCGGGGTCGGATGGTCCATTAAGCCGATAACAGGATGTTTTAACGGTACGAGAAATTTCCGGTATTTTAACTGTTCATCCGTCTTCATTAAATCTCGACCATCCTGTACAATACCCGCCGGCACGCCAGCCGCCTGTAACTTCTCCATTATTTCCACATTCGTGTGATTAACAGTCCATTCTCCAACCAATTGCTCTAATTCATCCTCGTATTCTTTACGCGATTTTAAACTTCCGAACTTAACGTCCTTAGTCCAAACCGGATTTCCCGCTGCACCGCAAAATGATTTCCACTCTGCTTCAGTAAATATAGTTATGGCAACCCATTTGTCTTCACCAAGACATGGGAATATACCATGGGGACATGCCTCTGGATGCCTATTACCATTTCTAGATTGTAAATGTCCGTTAATCTCCCATTCAAGAACAGCCGGGGTAACCTGATGAATACATAAGTCGAGCATGCTTGCGTCGATATATTGTCCCTTTCCCGTTCTCTTTCTGTAATCTAGCGCAGCGACAACTGCCATAGCTGTCAAAAACGGCAACACGGCGTCGCCATATATGCCATTACTTGGTTCTAACGGATCCCTATCTGCCCAACCACTTAAATCAAATCGTCCAGATAAAGCATTACCGGTGCCGTTGACTCCCCATTCATGGGAAAGAGGCCCTTGCTGTCCGTAGACACTAGAGCTAACCATAATGATATCCGGTTTAATGCTTCGCATAAACGAATAATCCAGGCCCATCTTAGCCATGGTACCCGGAGTAAAATTCTCATTGACTACATCCGCCCACTGTACTAATTTTTCGATTATTTCCCGAGAACGAGGGTGTTTTAAGTTAAGAGATATACTCATTTTTGAAGTATTGTAATAAGTATAATGAGGTTTATCATCAGGATTTTCTTTAGACGATATACTTAGCTGAACACCGCTTCTTGTTAAATCTAGTCGCTTTTTACTCTCGATACGAATTACCCGGGCTCCATGGTCAGCAAGCTGTTTCCCACCTACAGAACCGGCGATAGCCCAGCCAAAGTCTAATACCTTAATGCCTTCTAGTACTTGTTCACTCATAAATCTACATTCGTCCTGTTAAATAACGCCATCTTTTTCCAGAGCAGCGATTTGTAAGCTTGAGAGACTCAGAAGATTTTTATAAATCAGAGTATTATGTTCCCCTAATCGGGGTGCCCTTTGCTGAATATAATTTTGTGTTCTGTTCGACAAAAACAAAAATTTGGGATAAGTTAATGTTCCTAAATCGGGGTAATTAATATCCGTCCAAAAATCCCTGGCTTTAAGGTGTTGATTATACAAAATGTCGGCAACATTATTAACCACTGCACAATTAATACCTCTTTGAAGTCCTTCTTGAGCGAGCTCTTCCTTCGTATGCTTTTTAAAAAAGGACCCTATTGCATTTTCATATTCTTTTCGCGTTTCGTCACTTAGTGAAGTAATATTAAAAGCATCCCAATTTGAAATCCCGTTAAGAGGATTTTCCGAACGTTCTTCATCCATCCATTTACTCAAAGCTTTATTGGCCGCAGCTCCAACCGACCCGACAGCGAACAGCCAAAATACGTATCCATCTTTACAGGGCCATACCCTTCTCATCGCTGACAATCCTTCCCCGGTAAGTTGTCCCCAAGAACGCCCGATAATCTTCTTATCAAATATCCATGCCAATAGACTACTGACGTTTCTACTAGTCGCAACCTCTTGAATCGATACGTCTACTTGCTGACCCCGGCCACTACGTTCTCTTTGATAATGGGACAATAGGGTTCCCAAAATGGCCGCAACATTAGCGTGATAATAACAAGAAAAGAGAGCTTCTTTTACCGGTGGCCTATCAGGATAGCCCGTATCATATAAAACACCACTCATAGCGGAATCAACAAGCTCTGAGCCCTTGTATCGGGAGTACGGACCTCTTTGACCGAAATGACTTATAGAAGTAAATATAATTTTAGGATTTATTACCTTAAGTGAATCGTATCCAATGCCGAGTTCTTTTAAATACCCGGGCTGAAAGGATTCAATAATAAAATCAACTTTTTTGGTGAGATTTTTAAATAATTCTTGCCCCGCTTCTTGTTGGATATTTAGAGTAATACATTTTTTATCGGTATTAAAGGCTTTCCAATGCAGGTAGGACTGGTCAATCTTATGCCTATCTGAAAAATGTACGTCAGCCGATTTCTTTTCAACGGGATCTTCGATCTTAATAACGTCGACCCCCATCATTGCTAGTATTTGCCCGCAGATAAAACCCTTCTCGTCTGTAAGGTCAATTGCCCGATAACCATCTAATAAGTGATCATACATACAATCTACCTGTTAGGGTTCAAACCCATAATTAATATTTTCTAAACTGTTGTATTTTCTTCGCATTAACAGCTTATAAATCTATATACTACTTCAATACACCTTCGTGGTCGAGAGCAATTATCTCTTCGTCTGACATCCCTAATATGTTAGAACACACATAAAATGTATGCTCACCTAAACACGGTGCTGGCATGGTAATTTTATAAGGAGTTTTAGATAATAAGTAGCTGACCGCACCAGGTATAGTAATTTCTCCCATTTCTGGATGGTTGACTTTCCACCAGTAATGCCTGCTTTCGAGGCTAGGACAATTAACAAGTTCCATCGTACTTCTCACCCGTCCAGCTGCAATGCCAGCCTCTTGCATAGTTTTCATAACATCGTCGGCATCGCGATTTGAAGTCCATTCTTCAACCAGTTTGTTTAATTCATCCTCATATTGCTTTCTTCCCGCAAAGTCTTTAAATTTATCATTATTAGTCCAATCTGGAGCCCCCAGTACTGAACAAAAACTGTCCCACTCTTTGTCGTCGAATACTGCTATGGCACACCAATTATCAGTTCCTTTACATCTGTAAACTCCATGCGGTGCACCACAAAAAGACTTGTTTCCATTTCTGGTTTGAACTCTACCATTAATAGTAAAGTCCAAGACAGCAGGTGTAATGAAATGGACGGCAGCTTCCAGTTGAGCTACATCTATAAATTGACCTTTACCTGTTTTCTTTACTACTTCTAACGCTGCCATTATCGCAGCATTAGCAAATCTCGGAGCAATAAAGTCGGGATAAGGTCCAATCGATATAGGAGGCCTATCAGGCCAACCACTTAAACTCGTTATCCCTGAATAACCTACTAAATGCGGTCCAGCTCCCGCGAAAGTACGGTAGGGACCAGTTTGTCCCTGTTGCGAGGAACTGACCACTACAGCTCGTGGATTTATCACTTTTATATCGTTGTAGCTCAACCCCCAATTGTCCATGACACCCGGACGAAAGTTATCCACAATGACGTCAGCCCAAGCAACTAACCTTTTCTTTAATTCAGCAGATTTTGGATTCTTTAAATCTATAGAAACGTTGTACTTGTTAGGGTTTGTATAAGCGTAAACCCAAGCCCGGTTGACCCCAGGTATTTTATCCTTACACAACCCCATCGTCCTAGTTACATCCGGATATCTCTGGCTCTCAATAGTGATTACAGTTGCGCCATGCGTTGCTAAATTCCCTACGAGCATGGGACCAACACCAGCAGTAACGCAGGCTAGAACTTTGAGCCCACTTAGAGCTTCTTTAGGGTATTGTCTATCGGGTAACTGTAGTTCGGTCGGATCATGGTATGCTTCCATTTCTCTTATAATCTCTGCGTTATTTTCCCCGACAGAGGGAGCACGGTGTAACTGGATAAGGGGGGTAAGTGATAATTTCGCGAAGGCTCCCGGATAAACAATGGATTCGTTTAATGTTTCATCATTTATCTTGTACCAGAATTCTCTTGACTTCAGCTGCTCGCTTTGGAGCAAATCGGGCATCTCACTGACTTTATATAATTGTATATCCCTTTTTAACGCTTCCAGTTGCAACTCATCTTTGGTATGACTCTTGAAGAAAGTGCCAATAGCTTTTATCAGATCTTCTATATCCTCTCTACTAGCTTTAGCCCTGTCCCATTCTGCCCAATTTCTGTTCTTCATAAAATTGATAGCAGCATTTTCCTCTGCCATCCATTGTGCCAGGTGCAGGTTAGTTCTCCAACCTACCTGACCACCAAGAATCACGTAGGTAACAAAACCATCTTTGCATTCCCAAATACAGGGAGCTGGTACGCCTGCACCAAGGCGGGTAGTATTCCCGATTCTTCCGGTCGGTTCCCCATTTTCGATAGTAAACGGAAGGTTTGTACAAATCATCCATACTATTGAGTCCATTGCTGAGGCGTCAACATGCTGTCCTCTACCCGTTTCGCTTTTATGATGATAGGCTATCATTGTCCCTTCTGCGGCGTCTGCAGAAGCTAATACGTAACCCTGGGGGACACTCACTCGCAGGGGAGGTCGATCCGAATCTCCCTGCTCATATAGTGTACCCCCCATAGCTTGAATAACTAAGTCGGGACCTTTATACGTAGAGAAAGGTCCTTTTTGGCCGAAGGGGGTGATCGACGTCATGATAAAGCCGGGGTTAATTTTGCTTAGTGCGTCGTAACCGATACCCAAGGAGTCGAGGTATCCTGGTTCGAACGATTCTAAAATAATATCTGATTTCGAGGCCAGTTTTTTAAATAACTTTTTATCAGAATCATTATTTAAACCGAGGGTCAGACTCCGTTTGCCGGTATTATAAGAAAGCCAGTTTAAGCTACGATCTGGCCCCTGAATATCGTGAACAAATGGGGGAGACAATCTCTTAGGATCACCGTTCGGCGGCTCCACTTTCACGACATCAGCGCCTAAAGCAGCCAAAATTTGGCCGCATAAATGCCCTTCACTATAAGTTAAATCCAATACTCTAAGATCACTTAACGCACCATTTTCCATATTAACTAATTCCTTTCGTCATAATTATTGTCATAGATATTAATATTAACTAAGCAGCAAATCGGCAAATTCACTTAGCTTGTTATTAATTTGCGTTTCACTAGCATAACTTGAATCCCATTGAGTCCCTTCAAGTTGAAGGGTAGGAATATCTAATTGTTTCTCTACGGCTTCTTCCACTAATTTTTTCAAACCTAAAGTACAAGGAGCCCCTCTTTGAAGATAATTTATTACACCGTCAATTTTCAGGTCCTTACATACCCAGATTAAATGCTCTACCCACTTTTCCCCCGTACCTGACCATAGTTGATTTATGGAATCTGCAGCCACTTTTTCAAGGGGACTAAGTTTCCTTTCTCCCCAATATTTATTCTGTGGGAAAGGTACTCTCATATTGGTGGCTCCAGAATAAGAAAGCGGGACGACAATTCCTTTATCTGATAAGACTTTAAAATTATCCATAAAAAACGGGCGGGTTACTGTCCAAACAACTCGTTTCTTTTCATTAGGTACAGCGGCAATTCCTTTTTCAACACGTTCGGCTATTTCATCACAACGAGCTTTTGCATATTCGATAGCCCTGTAAGGATTTGGGTACATTCCCGGTACCATAGGAGCAACCTGCCAGAAAGCATCTCTACCACCCAGAGGACATGGCTTGTTACGAAGCATCGCATAAATATCTTTGAAATAGTTATGTGCTTTTTCGGAACATTCCTGTAATTCTATAAGCTTGCTTTCATCGTATTTGATACCGGGGACTTTCTCTTCCGCAAATTCTATAAATTCTCTTAACTGAGCTTCGACATGTTTTAGGTTAGCTTCGTTCTCTTCGTATCCGATATCCATATAATAGTAAATGGTTTTTTCTTTCTGATTGGTATAACCGGCATAAGTTCTATATAAAGAGGCTAAATATTGTACGGCACAAGGGTGCTGGTGGCAGATATCAATTTTCTGTGTCAAACCCTCGACATGGTCTCTTAAAGAATAGACCATTATACTCATGTCGCATGAGTCACCAACCGCACCGCCGGCACGCACTTCGTCAAATATCTGCATAGCTAAGTCTTGTGGTACATCCGGTACCATATTAGCTCCAGTCATCGGTATCAGTCCCATAGCCATTCCAAGTAAAATCGGTATACCCTGGCCTCCAAAGAACAATTTACCCTCTTTCCAAGCCTTAGACTGGGCTTGTCTTGCTTCGATATCAATTTCATATAGCAGCTTGTTCGTTTTTAACTTTGTTGGGTCGGGATTTTTTCCAAGATTTTCCTCAAGTTTCTTTAATCTTTTTTGCATCCGTTCAAGTTCTATATGATAAATATTCATCTTCGGACTCCGCTAACACTCAATAGGTTTATTTACAGGGTTTCTAAAAATGCCTCTATCCTGGTTCTAAGCTGTCCAACATTTGCGTATTGGTATTCACGTTCAAAACTAACGGAGGGTATTCCGGCTTCCTGCAGCATTTTTTTTAGTAAAGGCAACCGAAACCGTTGTGGGTAGCACCAGGAAAGCGGTAGGCTAATAACTCCATCAATACGATATTCTTTTACCCACGTAATGATTTGCGAAATTTGTTTATCCCAAGCTGTCATTCTTGGAGAACCATGCCGACTTATATATCTTTTAGCTATCGCATAAAGAGGATTACTATTAACTTCTACGTTTTGGGGAAAATAACGACTGCCGTTGTCAAGGTCATCCATAACAACGACACTATTTTCTTCAATCAAACTTATGTATGCCGGATCGTCGAGTTTTTCACTTGATACAAATATACGTGGTCGAATATTCTTTAACGATGTCTTTCTTGACTTTATATAAGGTAATAATTCGATTAACTTTCGCGTGAATTCTTCTTTAGGCATAATCTGTGCTGCGGTTATTAATCCTAAAACTTCCGCACCCGATAAAGGAGGCGTGTCGCTTTTTCTTAATTCATAAATGGTACTTAAGACATCCCGCATTTTATTACAAGTATTGATACTTGTTTCGATTGATGTCTCACTAACTTTAGAACTATTAAAATGCTCAAGTTCCGAAATCAATCTTTCTAATTCTGCTTGCATAAATTTAAAATTAATCTCAGAACTCACGTAAGGAACGTGAATTATGGTAAAGAAAGAGAACTTTTTCAACGACTTTATTACGTCGCCTAATCTAAGCATATCCTGGTCATGATCAGCGACGATGATACCGTCCAGGAAATCCAAATCTCCGTTGAGAACTGATTCCAATACATGACTGCAATAGGCACAACTTAACGGGTTACGGTAAATGCCTGCATATGTAGTTTCGTGATTCCAGGAACCCGTAATACGCCACGGCAGCATATTGGCCGCCATAATAATCTCCTCTGGCACATAGGAACTGGTAATACCGATGACTTTACCGCCCTGTTTTTTATAATCTAGAGCCCATTGTTTTCTCGACACGGCACTATTTGCTCTTAATAAGGCATTTAGTATGTTCTCCATAAAATACTCCTACCCACTAAAACATCCGATACAATAACAAATATTATTTAAACTCTAACGGGGACCCGTTATCATAGTCGCCGGAAGCCAGGTTACCAGTTTAGGAAGGAATATTAATAAAATTGTCGCGAATACAACCAGACCGATGAACGGCATAGTCCCTTTAAAAATAGTTTCGGGTTTTTCTTTGGTTACCGCGGCAAGAGTAAAAACAGCTGCCGCAATAGGCGGAGATAGTGCTCCAATGCAGTTAAGGAACAAAACAAACACACCTAACCATAACCCGTCCCAACCATAAGGGCCCCCTATGGTTTGTATTATCGGATAAATCATCGGAGCAATAACTAATACTAATAATAAATCAGCCCCAATCATGCCCATGATTAAACCGATTAAAGTAATAATAAGAATGAATATATAAGGGGATAAATTAGAACTAATAATAGCGTTTGTAATCATTTGCGGTATATTTAAATATGATGCCGCAAAACTGTAAATCTTCGCGGCTAACATAACTACAGCCATCATAGAGGAAACCAGAACCGTAGTACGCGTGGCGCCCCTAAGTTTTTTCCAAGTTAAATCTTTATAAGCAATACTTATTATTAATGCCCCCATAGCACCTAAAGCCGCCGCCTCGGAGGGGGTCGCGATTCCTAAATATATACTCACGAGGGCAAGAAATATCAAAACAACTACGGGATACATTTGAATAGGTGCCGTGATAACTTGTTTCCATGGGGCTTTCGGTTCAAGATTTGTTTTATGTCTCACAATATGATTCAACATAATATATGAAATAAAAAGAAAAGCCAATAACGCCCCCGGGACGATACCACCTATAAAAAGAGCTCCAACCGATTCACCAACAATACTACCGTATATAATTAAAATAAGACTTGGTGGAATTATCGGTCCAAGGTTTGAGCTTGCAGCTATAGTACCTAATACCTGTGTCATATTGTATTGAGTTCGCCTTTTAAACTCCGGGTACACAACGGTTCCAATAGCCGCAATGGAGGCACTGCCGGAGCCGCACATTGCGGCAAATATGGCGGAAAATATAACTATAACATTAAGTAATCCCCCCGGTATTCGAGAGCATAGTGGAGCAAGCCCATTGAAAATCCGCGTACTTAATCCGCTCTCCCCCATTATCGTTCCCATCAATACAAAAAGGGGAATTGCAACTAATGTAAAAGTATAGGTTGATTGTATGCTTAAATTACTCAGCGTGGTTGTTGCCGGCCCTCGGAACCAGAGAAATATTGCCGTAGCGCCTGCTATGAAAGTAGCAAGTAAAATTTGCATACGTAAGGCCAAACATAATAATAAGACCCCGACGAAGACTGCTAATATCATTAATACACCAGGTTGTGCCATAATCAACCCCCCGTCTTAAACAAAATCGACAAACGGATTATTTCCCTTGTTTTAGTTTGTTCATATAAAGATTTAATAAAGTAAAAAACAAAGAGTATTATTAAACCAATCAACCTACTTAAGGGCAGGTTCACTTTCCGGAGGTTTTCCTATAATAAAATTCTTGACGTGAACGCCGAAATTACTTAAGGTTACCAAGGCAAGTAATACCATGCCTATAATCATCGGCAGTCTAATCCAAGCTGTTTGCATCCAGGGCATCATATCAACTTTAGTTCCATACCCGAATGCGGAAATCATATCTTTAACAAGGATATACGCTAAAAATACGGAAAACGCACAGAAACAAGCACTGCTCAATGCTAAAATGAAATTTTGTCCTCTAGGCGGTAAACGATCTGCAATAAAGGAAATTACGGGCAATATCCCCTTTCTCAAGGCAACAGCGAGGGGCAAATAAAAGATATATACAGCTAAAAATATCGCAAACTCAGTGCCAAAGATAATAGGAGCACTGAAGATATAGCGCATAATAACTGAAAAAGTTACCCATAAAAGCAATAGTAGTAATATATACTCGGTAATATTCGTAAAAAAGTCCGTAATAGTTCTTATGCCAAAGAATAATTTTTTTATTACCTTTGTAACCAACGTAATTCCTCCGTGACACTATGCCAAATATCTATGTAGGCATCGGGGTGGTTGAGCTACACCCCGATGCCTACAAAACAATTATCTAACGTCTATTGCTGAGCCATTAAATCCACTAAATGATCCCACCTATCCGCTAAACCCATTGAAACCAAATCTGACTCAACGAGTTTCCGGCCAAGATCGGTCGTGCCCTTAAGCCATGTCGCTAAATTAATATCAGCTGCGTCCTGAATTCTGGCACAATCAGCATCAGACCACTGAATCACAGTAATATTATACTCCGCTATAATTTTATCGACGGTTGTGTCATTTGGTGGGAAAAATCCGCCCGGTTGTTTCCATTCCTCGTAATACAATAGCATTGCTACCTCATAGTTATGATATGCATCCAATAATATCTGCTGTAGATCAGGGGAAAGTTTATCGAAAACATTTTTATTTATAGCCCAGCCGCCAAATTCGGCGGAACACTCTTCACCCTTCCCAAATTGCATCAGGTAAGGGGCAACTTCATAATA
The DNA here is from genome assembly GCA_016927955.1 of Dehalococcoidales bacterium. Lineage (GTDB taxonomy): Bacteria > Chloroflexota > Dehalococcoidia > Dehalococcoidales > JAFGLR01 > JAFGLR01. The sequence continues at coordinate 2,373 of JAFGLR010000047.1, read as the reverse complement.
TTTTGTCGTTAAGTACATATGTCTACCGATATTCGTACCGTCAACCATACCTGTTTTTAGGGCCATATACACATCAGGACTTGGGATGACTGTTGGACTGACGCCGAAATTAGCCCAAAATGCGCCGATTTCCGGAGTACCGACTCTGAGTGATATACCTTTCATAGAATCCAAATCCGGTACGTTTTTGACCATACAGTATTCATTGTATGATGAAATATCGTTTAGCGGGCCCATTACAGCAAGGGGTACGCAGTTCCATGAAGGATAAACCTCATCCCATAAAATTTCCTTTAATGCCGCATAACGGGGTACCAGTTGTTGTTTGGGAACATTTGGGCCATATATTAGCGGCAAACCGGCATACCCGAGTTCAGGGACAAAGGCGCTTCCGAGTGAACCGGGTGTATAGGTAATATCTACCAGTCCTTCTTTAATTGTTTTAAGCCATTCTCTGAAACTGAAACCAAGCTCACTGTTATAATGTGTCTGAATTATGAGTCTACCACCGCTCTTCTCTTCTACTTCCGCCAGCATCGCCTTGTAAGCCGGACCAAAGTAAAATTGACTTTCCTGCATATGAGTATCAGCCACCAGGATGATTGGTTTAACCTGTGTTTGAGTAGTTGATGTAGTTGTCGTAGAAGATGTTGTCGTTGTACCGCCTCCACAACTGAAGGCAAACAGACTCACAACAAGCACAAACGCCAAAAGTGCTCCGAATTTGAAGGTTGTTTTTTTACCCATAATCATCTCCTTTTATTATTATTTTAAATAAATTCAAATAACGTGTTATATTCGATCTTAACTACTCCTTTCCGAGTTTCAACACACTCGTTAAGCGATCGACTCTTACAACCTTTACAGGTCTTACTAATACATAAAAATTAAATGGTAAGTAGGTTAACTATCAATCTATGAAATATGCCGCTAAATTTATTTCATAATACGTTCACATTATATACATGCGTTTCAATTGTTGAAATTGATAATAGTTTTTACCATACATACCTGTTACTTGTCAATAGGTTTTAGCTACCAACATTTAATAAATCAAAAAATTATTTATGTATTAAGTAATTAGCATTATTCCGTAATTATTGAGTGTAATATCCCAAGATTTATATAATAAATGGATATAATGGGGTACTATTTTTTAGTTAGAAGATAGTTATAACTGGGATTGACAAACTGTTCAAGTTGTAGTTGAATATTTTCAGCCTGAATGGTACCATAGTAAAATGGTATTACAGAATATGAAATAGTAATACAATGAGAGAATATCTTAAATATATCCGGAATAATTATATGTTTTTCGTAAAATACCTCTCCATTTTAAATAGAATGGGTCGGTCGAAATAAAAATACAGATTTGTATTGCCTTATTTTTCGCAGAGATAACTTGATCGTAATCATACGGTAAACTTTATTCCGAAGAGGTAGTAAAAATGACGGCTAAACATCAGAATACTATGAAATCACTCTCAAAAGCTTTGGATATACTGCAGATATTTTTAGAAAACCGTAAAGAATTATCGTTAGGGGAAATAGCCAAATTATCGAAGCTAAATAAGGCTACGGTAAGCCGTATACTTAGAACGCTATTAAGTCGGGATTACATTAAGCAAAAAGCCAGGAGGGGAAATTACTCCCTCGGCCCGATATATCTAGGTTTTAGCGGAATTGTTAAAAATGAAATTCAATTGCGAAAAGTAGCCATCAACCATCTTGTAAAATTGGCTTCTGACACCGGGGAGACCGTGATGATAGCGTATGGGAACGGAACCGGAACTATAATTACTGAAACATTCCACGATATCCAATCGCCACAAATATTAAAAGTAGTGCCGGAAGAAGGTACCGGTATGCCATTATACGCTACCTCATTAGGTAAAATACTTCTCGCGAATATGACTGAAGATGAAATTAAAATGTACCTTAACGAGAGGCGTCTTAGAAGTTACACACCTAATACTATAACTAATATTGAAGATTTAAAGAATCAACTAAAGCTTGTCAGAAAAGAGGGTATCGCAATTGATGATCAGGAATATGCCATTGGAGTTGGAGGCACAGCCGCTGCTATCAGAGATAATAATGGCAGGATATTAGGTGCTATTGGCATAATAGCACCTTCAGCACGTCTCAATCTAAAAAGGATGCGGGAACTAACCGTAAAAGTTATACACTATGCAAAAGATATTTCCAAGGAATTAGGCTTTCAAGTAAGATAAACAGAGTTTAGGATTTTCATAATAGAACATTCACCGTGATGAAAAAGCCATAACGGCACAACTCGAGGAATTCGCTCAATTAATATTAAGCCGAAAAGGTCTTTTATAACATGATTTCAAACAATAACAGGGTATTTAG
>JAFGLR010000046.1 GCA_016927955.1 Dehalococcoidales bacterium | reverse complement strand
TATAAGCCCACAATCAGATTCGAACTGATGACCCCATTCTTACCAAGAATGTGCTCTACCAACTGAGCTATGTGGGCATAGTTTTGCCAAGCTATTCTACGGTAAAATACGGTAAAAGTCAAACCAGCCGAACTCCAAAACACGGGCCAGTTCTTCTTTCATACAGTGGAGAGGACAGGGTTCGAACCTGTGTAGCCCTTAGGGCGGCAGTTTTACAGACTGCTCCGATTAACCACTCCGGCACCTCTCCCCAAGCCCGATATCAGCCCGAGAGAGGATTCGAACCCCCAACCTAGCGATTACAAATCGCTTGCGCTACCATTGCGCTACTCGGGCGCTAATGCACCCGGCTTCTAATTAAGCCAAAGTTAATTATATGAAACGGTAAGATGACAAGTCAAGCTCAATTCTCTCTTTTCGAGATTATTCTTATGCTCTTTCTCCGTATCATTATGATACGTTCTTGGCTTCGTTTTTCTTGACATCCCATCCTTAGATTGTTACACTAAATTTGTCCGGACACCTAATTTTTCCGAAATACGAGGGAATCTTTTGGAAAGACAACTAAAGTCCTATTCTCAACCATCTTATTCAACTTCAAGAGGATTGGTTCAGATATACACCGGTGAAGGTAAAGGCAAAACCACTGCTGCTATTGGTAACATCATCAGAGCCCTCGGTCACGGTTCGAAAGTATATGTCGCGGTATTTATGAAGGGTGATTATACCTATGGCGAATGGGATTACCTTACCGGACTACCTAACGTAAAAATCGAACGTTTCGGGCTGCGCGATTTTTGTAACCCTGATAATATCAAACCGGAAGAAAAAGAACAAGCTGAAAAAGCTTTGACGGCAGCCCGCGAGGCGATATCCAGAGGCATTTACGACCTCGTGGTTCTGGACGAGATAAACATCGCAATAGCCTGGCATCTTATCGATATAAACGATGTAATTAAACTTATCGATGCAAAGCCGACCAACCTCAACCTGATACTGACCGGACGTTATGCAGATAGCGAACTGGTTAAAAAGGCAGACCTTGTTACGGAAATGCTTAAAATAAAACATCACTACGATACCGGAATTTCGGCACAGCAGGGTATCGAATTTTAATATAATAACAGAAGGGGAATATCAATGAAGTTAACGTTGAGCGTAATCAAAGCGGACGTCGGTGGTTATGTAGGACATTCCGAGTCCCATCCGGATATACTGGCTGAAGCAGGACATTGTTTGGCGAAATACACGAAATCCGGTATGTTAATTGATTACCACATTACCAAATGCGGCGATGACGTTCAATTAATAATGACTCATCAACTAGGCGTGGATTGTGAAAAAATCCATCGACTGGCATGGGATACCTTCGTCAGTTGTACGGAAGTTGCTAAAAAATTAAAACTTTACGGTGCCGGGCAGGATTTACTTTCCGATGCCTTTTCCGGAAATGTTAAAGGATTAGGGCCCGGTGTTGCGGAAATGGAATTTGAGGAGCGGGAAGCTGAGCCTATCGTTATCTTTATGGCAGATAAAACATCCTCCGGTTCCTGGAATATGCCTCTCTATAAGATGTTTGCCGACCCGTTCAACACTATTGGACTTGTTATCGCTCCGCCGATGCATAATGGCTTCTCTTTCGAAGTGCATGATGTTAAAGAGCATAAGAAAATCACCTTTAACACTCCGGAAGAGATTTACGATTTATTAGTCTTTATCGGTGCTCCGGCACGTTATACAATTAAGTCTATCTACCATAAAGATACTAAAGAAATCGCCGCCGTGTCCTCAACACAAAAATTATCTCTAATCGCCGGCCGGTACGTAGGCAAAGACGACCCGGTTTGCGTCGTCCGCTGCCAGGGGAAATTCCCGGCGGTCGGTGAAGTGCTGGAACCGTTCGCTGCACCCATACTGGTAGAGGGCTGGATGCGCGGTTCCCATATGGGGCCTTTAATGCCGGTTTCCGTTAAAGACAGCACTCCCAGCCGCTTCGACGGCCCGCCGAGAGTCATTGCTCTGGGATTCCAGTTAGCTAACGGCAAACTTGTCGGCCCACGAGATATGTTCGATGATAAGGCCTTCAACTTAGCCCGCCATCAGGCTAATGAAATGGCGGATATGATGCGCCGGCACGGGCCTTTCGAACCGCACCGCCTGCCTCTGGACGAAATGGAATATACCACTATGCCCGAGGTAATGAAAAAACTGGGCAAGCGATTCAAAAAGATTGAATAAAGCTGTTAACCGCATATTACTAGCTACAAATAATAAAGGTAAGGTTCGCGAATTCCGGAGCCTATTAAAAGGGTTGCCGTTCGAGCTGGTTACTCCGGAAGAATTAGGCATTACCACCGAAGTCGACGAGACCGGTAAGACCTTGGAAGAAAACGCCCGCCTGAAGGCTGTTACTTTAGCCGGGGAAAGTAAGCTCGTATCTCTGGCTGATGATTCCGGATTGGAAGTCGATGCCCTGAACGGTGAGCCTGGGCCGCTTTCCGCTCGTTACGCCGGTGCCGGGGCCACAGACAAAGACCGGGTTAATTATCTGCTAAAACGTCTTCATGGAGTACCTCCGGATAAACGCACCGCCCGGTTTCGCTGCGTGATTGCCGCAGCCAAACCGGATGGGGAAGTTGAGATGTGTTCCGGAGAATGTCATGGTATTATCACCGGTGAACCGAAAGGGGAAACCGGATTTGGTTACGACCCGATATTCTATTTACCCGAGTATGGGAAAACTATGGCCGAGCTGCCGCTTGAAATAAAAAATAATATCAGCCACCGGGGTAATGCGGCCCGAAAAGTTACCGGAATACTGGCTAAATTAGGTATAATATAGTTAGCGTTAAGTAATAAGTCATAAACGGTGAGGTTGTTTATTTTTATCACGGCTAATACTTCCAACATTAGAGTTAAAAACCAAAAGGGTTTTGTATGACCTGTTTATCAGATTCTTTCCAGCGGCCTATTAACTATCTCAGGATTTCCGTTACCGACAGGTGTAACCTCCGGTGCGTATACTGTATGCCGGAAGAGGGTATTCCGTTTCTGAACCATGCGGAAATATTAACGTTCGAAGAGATCAACCGTATCATCGAAGTCGCCGCAGAACTCGGCATTACTAAGGTCAGGATTACCGGCGGCGAGCCGCTGGTGAGATTGGGCCTGACTTCGTTAATCCGAATGATTACCCGGATAAAAACTATCGAAGATATCGCTTTAACCACCAACGGTATTCTTCTGGCGGAAAAAGCCGCCGAACTCAAAGCAGCCGGTCTTAAACGGGTCAATATCAGCATCGATACCCTTAGGCCGGAACGTTTCCAACCGATTACCCGGTGCCAATATGAATTAGGTGATGTAATGGCGGGTATCAAAGCCGCTGAAGCCGCCGGACTGCATCCGGTTAAACTCAATATGGTGGCAATGGCCGGTATCAATGATGATGAAATAATCGATTTCGGGCGGAAAACCATTACTGACGGCTGGAACGTCCGTTTTATCGAGTTAATGCCCTTTACGTCGGACGGCCAAGCCGATGCCCGTTTTCTACCGGTTACCGAGATTAAAAAACGACTGGACCCTCTGGGGAAAATGGAGCCTTATAAGCATACTGTCGGGGTCGGTCCGGCGAAATATTTCCGTTTTGCCGGTGCTAACGGGACGGTTGGTTTCATCACTCCCGTAACGGAGCATTTTTGTTTTAACTGTAACCGTATGCGGCTGACTTCCGACGGAAAGCTACGGCCCTGCTTGCTTTCCGATAAGGAGATAGATTTAAAACAGCCGTTACGCCATAATATATCTCAGGAAGAACTAAAAAAGTTATACATGGAAGCTGTAAAAATGAAACCGCGCCAGCATAATATGAACGAACAAACCCAGGTAAAAAGACCGATGCGTCAGGTCGGCGGCTAATAAAGTGCCATCCTTTAAAGTGAAGGAGCATCCGATGATAGAAGTTTATACCGATGGAGCCTTCAACCCGGTAACTCAGCAAGGCGGCTGGGCGGCCGTAATACTGGAAAACGGTCAGAAAAAGGTATTCTCCGGTAATGTTCCCCATACAACTAATAACCGGATGGAGATTACCGCCGCAATGGAGGGATTAAAACAGCTCCCGGAAAAAGCCGCCGTAACTCTTTATACGGATAGCCAGTACCTTTTCGGTTGTATGTCCCGCGGCTGGGAAAGAAAAGCCAACCGCGACCTGTGGGAACAAATCGATAAAGTGGCCGCTGCCCGCCGCGTTAAATGGGAATGGATAGACCAGAATATTATTAATAATTATCAGAAGGAAGCCCATAACATGGCTACCGGTCAGGTTAATCCTAATGAAACGAAGAAAAAAACCGCTCCGGAGCTATCTCATATCGATGCTGCCGGTAAACCCAAAATGGTAGATGTTTCCGCCAAACCGGATACGGAGCGTGAGGCTATCGCCAAATGTATGGTAAGATTGAAGCCCGCAACTTTCGCTCTGATAAAAGAGGGCAAAGCAGCCAAGGGGGATGTCTTAACCACCGCCCAGCTTGCCGGCATTATCGGCTCGAAACAGACCCCGTTTTTAATTCCGCTTTGCCATCCGTTACTCATCGACGAAGCCAAAGTAGAATTTGTACTGGATGAAACTAACAGCACCGTGGAAATTAAAGCCACCGTAAAAAGTACCGGTAAGACCGGGGTGGAAATGGAAGCCCTTACGGCGGCAGCTATTGCCGCTTTAACCGTCTATGATATGTGTAAGGCTACCGATAAGGGTATTGTCATCGATAACCTCCGCCTGGTAAAAAAAAGCGGCGGTAAAAGCGGGACAATCGTGCTGGAATAGTGCAAAAGGATATTCTTATTCATCTGCGCCCTAAAAGACTATTGAACTTCTATTTAATATGCGGTATACTACTCAACACTAACAACTAAAAACTGATAACTGTAAACTTATAACTTTATACAGGAGTGAAATATGAAACTATCTTGTCTTCAGGAAAACCTTAACCGGGGTCTCAGCATCGTTCAACGAGCCGTCGCCGTACGTACTACGTTGCCGATAACAAATAATGTTTTGCTGGCAACCGATAATTCACGGCTGAAGCTTCAGGCAACCAATCTGGAAATGGCGCTGAGCTGTTGGATTGGCGGTAAGGTCGAAGAAGAAGGTGCGATTACCGTACCGGCCAGATTATTAACCGAGTTTGTCGCTTCTCTACAGCCGGACAAGGTCGATATCACGCTAACCCCTAAGACCAAAACCCTTAGCCTGAAATGTGCCCGTTTCGAAGCCCGTATCAGCGGTGTCGATGCAGCGGATTTTCCGCCGGTACCCAAGGTAGAGGACGGCATAACCACTAAAGTAGAGGCCGATGCTTTCCGCCAGGCGGTACGTCAGGTCGCCTTTGCCGCCGCCGTAGAAGAGTCCCGCCCGGTATTAACCGGCGTCGACGCTACCTTTGAAGATAATACCTTAACACTAGCCGCTGCCGATGGCTTCCGTTTAGCCGTCTTTAAGCTGCCGTTAGCCAATAAAGTTACCCAGAAAGCCGAAGTTATCATACCGGCACGTACGCTGGCCGAGGTTGAGCGTTTAGCTACCAGTAATGAGCCGGTTGAAATATTAGTCAATCCCAACAAGAGCCAGGTACTTTTCCGGCTGAGAAGCGAGAACGAACCTAAAGACATCGAATTAGTCTCTCAACTGGTACAAGGCACCTTCCCTAAATATAATCAACTGATACCGCAAAGCTTTACGACTCGCGTTGTCGTTGATGTGCAACAGTTTTTACGGGCTACTAAGACCGCCGCAATTTTCGCCCGTGACGGCAGCGGCATCGTCAGGCTTATTATGACCCCCGGCGGGGAAATGACCCAGGGCAAGCTTACTGTCTCCGCCCGCTCTGAAGAAATCGGGGATGATGTCGGTGAAATCGACGCAACGACCGAAGGGCCTGAAGCCAAAATCGCCTTCAACGGCAAGTACATGATTGACGCCCTGAGCGTCATTAAAGAGTCGCAGGTCGCCCTGGAGGTAACCACCCCTTCCAGCCCCGGCGTCTTAAAACCCGTCGGCACTGAAAACTATATACACGTCGTGATGCCTATGTTCGTGCAATGGTAATAATATTACACTCAAACCTGGATTATGTAAATATAATTTATTAATAAAAATGAAGGCGTTCGGTGAAACCTGGACGGTAATTAAATAAATATAAAAAGGAGGTATACTAATGAAAATCACGGGTTTATGGATGGGTATCATTGCTGTTATTCTCGGTATCCTGGTTATAGTGTTGCCAGACCTCATCCGGTGGTTCATAGGTATTGGCCTTATCGTTCTCGGTGTGCTTGCAATTATTCCAGCTCTTCGAAAATAACAACAAGTATATTTGATTACTAAATCAGGGGAAAATGGGGCGTCCGGTGAAAGCTGGACGCCTTTTTTGATTACCTTTCTTGATAAAGTATTTCTTATGTATTATATTTTAATTAAACACTTGCGGTGAAGGGTAAAACTAAATTATTAGAGGAGGGTCTATGAATAAAGACGAAATATTAGCTTTCATCAAGGCAAATCCTATGGCACATTTGGCTACGGTTGAAGGTAATAAGCCCCATGTTCGTGGTATGGAAACCTATCGGGTAGATGAGAACGGACTTATCTTTTACACTAATGTCACTAAAGATGTCGCGAAGCAAATCATCCAGAACCCAGAGGTTGAAGCATGTTATTCGAATCAAGGTACTCAAGTGAGAGTTAGCGGAAAAATGGAGCGCGTTAAAGACCCCGCGTTGTTAAACGAAATTATCGAGAAGCGGCCTTTCCTGAAACCGGCAGTAGAGAAATTCGGCGGACTTGATTACATGGCTGTTTTCAACCTTAAAAACGGCCAGGCTACTACCTGGTCGATGCAGGACATGACAGCTCCTAAAACGTTTACAACCCTATAAATACCGGATTACTTTAAACACTGTTTCTATTTTACCTACATAGCTGGACTCACATCTGAATGTTTGTACAGTGGTAATAAAATACACCCTTACTCTTCCCCTCTCACTCGATGGGAGAGGGGAAGAGTAAGGGTAAACAAAGAGGGCGTCTGGCTTTCGTCAGACGCCCTCTTTGTTTTAGGCTTGCTTAATTTAATTAAACTTCGTGGTATAATAATTGATGCTAACTATTCCGGCTATCATATAAAAGGTGTAAGATAGAACTTAATGATAGAAGAGCTGAAACAACTTAACCAATTTGTTGAGCACTGGGAAGAAGCAGTAATAGGCACTACTCTGGAAGGCATAATTGCGACTTGGAACAGTGGCGCCATGCAGCTCTATGGCTATTCAAGTGAAGATATTTTGGGTAAACATATCTCTGTTCTCACCCATTCCGGCACAAGTGAAAATGTAATAAAAGCAATCTCTAATATCAAAGAGGGAAAATATATCCCTATTTATAATGCCATTCATCAGCAGAAACATGATAACCTTATTCACGTGTCGGTAGCTATATTCCCGGTAAAAAATGATTCGGAAAATGTTGTTGCCGCAGCAATTATTGTTCATGATATTACTGAATATAAACAAGCTCAAGACATGATTGACGCCTTGATGAAAAGTTCCCCGGTTGGTATTTACATTTTACAGCGCGGCTTTTTCCAGCATGTTAGTCAGCAGTTTGTTGACATATTGGGTTACAGCGAACAAGAAATGTTAAGAACTGAATCAATAAATTACGTATATTCCGAAGATAGGGATAAAGTTAGAGCAAATGCAATCTCTGCCTTAAAAAGCGGGTACTGTAAACCCTATGACTATCGTATCTTGACCAAATCGGGTGAACTCAAATATATAATGGAGACCGTTGTTTCTATTTCTTACAAAGGGGAAAAAGCCACTTTGGGAAACTTTATGGATATAACCGAACTCAGGAATACTCAGGAAAAAATGCGCGATACAAATGAGAAGTTAAACCTTCTTGTTCAGAAATTCGAGAAACAGAATCAGATGAACAGCATTTTATCAGAGATGAGAGACTTGCTCCAGTCTTGTTCAACGATAAAAGAAACCGTTCCTATCATTATTAGCGCTATTACTAAGCTGTTTCCCAAAACCGATGGGGCATTGTTTTTACTGAGCCCATCTCGGACTGACCTGGAATCAGTTGCAAAATGGGGCGACTTCCCTGAAGACGTTGAGGAAAATGTTTTTGCACCGGATGCCTGTTGGGGTTTGCGGCGAGGGCGGCCTCATATGGCTTTAAATGCAAATGCATCTCCTATTTGCTCTCACGTGAAAAACGCATCTAATATTTCCTATGTTTGCTTGCCTTTGACGGCAAAAGGTGATGTACTTGGTCTGCTGCACTTACGTATAGGTTTATCTGCGACTGAATATGAGAAACAACAATTGAATACAGATTTAAAGGACATGACCGTAAATCTCTCGGAGTTTCTTTCGCTTGCTGTTGCTAATATCAAACTCAGTGAAAACCTTCAAAGTCAATCTGTTCGAGACTCTCTCAGCGGATTGTTCAACCGGCGCTACATGGAAGAGACCCTGCAAAGAGAAATCCAGCGGGCTATAAGGAAGAAAAGCTCGGTCGGCGTAGTTATGGCTGACATTGACTACTTCAAGAAATTTAACGATACTTACGGACATGCCGCCGGCGACATGTGTATTTCAAATGTCGGGAAGCTGTTTCAACAAAAAATCCGAGGTTCTGACGTTGCTTGTCGGTATGGTGGGGAAGAATTTGTTCTTCTCTTCCCGGATAGTTCTATTGAAGATACTTTTAAACGTGCTGAAATGTTGCGACAAGCGGTTAAAGAACTGCAATTGGTATTTCAAGGGCAGTTTATCGGATCAATTACCATCTCAATGGGGATTGCCGCCTTTCCCAATCACGGTACTAAAGTGGATGAGTTGCTACGCACCGCTGATACCTCATTATATAAGGCAAAACAAGAAGGCAGAGATAGGGTTGTAATGAACAATAATGATACGGGCGTGAGTTAACTTGCTGAATATTATGACGGGTTTTTCCCCGTTTTTAGTATGAGTCTCCAGTCATCATCCCGATGTTTGTACAGTAGTAATAAAATACACCCCCTATGTAAGGAGCTTTAAAAAGGCCGTCGCCAGACCGAGGAACAGAAAGAAACCAACGATATCCGTACAGGTTGTAACTATAACAGCAGAACCTACAGCAGGGTCTATTTTTAACTTAGATAGTAAGAGAGGAATCCCGGCACCAGCTAAGCCGGCAACTATCATATTGCCCAGCATAGCCAGTCCCAGGACAACCCCGAGCATGTAGTTTCCTTTCCAGATAAAAGCTACAATACCTACGATTATCGCCATTAACAATCCGTGCAGTATACCCAGATAAAGTTCTCGTCTTATTAACCGATAACTACTTCTCTTGCCACTAATCTCACGAAGTGCCATGCTTCTAACAACCAGTGTCAGGGTCTGTGTGCCGCCGATTCCTCCCTGCCCGGCTACTATGGGTAAAAATGCCGCCAGGATCACAATTTGTGCTATGGTAGGCTCGAATAAACTAATTACCAGGGCAGCTAGAAAAGTGGTAGCCAGATTAATGGATAACCAGGGAATACGATTACGGAGCGACATGCGTAAAGGTCCGAAAACCCGCTCACCGGTGATTCCCGCGAGTTTATACATGTCTTCAGTTGCTTCTGTTTCCAAAATATCTGCAACATCATCCCATGTTATGATACCCACCAGTCGGCCTTCCATATCCACAACAGGTACTGCTAACAGATTATTGTCCCGTAATATTCTCGCTGCTTCTTCCTGGTCAGTATTTGTACTCACTACTTTCGGGTCCGGGGTTATGATATCCAATACTCTTGTATCCGATTTAGCCAGGACCAGGTCCTTAAGTGATATAGTTCCCAGCAAATGGCGTTTTTCATCCATAACGTATGATTCATATACTGTTTCCCGGTTGAAAGATAAGTCTCGTATTCTTTGTAAAGCTTGAGACGCACTCATATCTCGACGTAAATCAACGAAATAGGGAGTCATTGCTCGGCCGGCGGTTTTTTCTTTGTAACCAAGAAGCTCCATCGTTACCTGGCGCTGCTCCGGAGACAATATTTGTAATAGCCTTTTAGCTACCATTGCAGGAACCTCATCTAAAAGCTCAACCCGGTCATCGGGAAGCATCGCTTCAAGGAAGGCTTTCGCCGCTCTATCGCTAAATGATTCAAGAAGCCAATTCTGTAAATCTCTGTCCATATGGTCAAAAACTTCAACGGCGATGCTTTTAGGCAGTAAGCGAAATGCAATCATTGCATCATCCTGAGGGACCTCACTCAGCAGTTGAGAAATATCGACAGGCTCCAAGTCTAACAGGTTCTGGCGCAATATTTTGTATTGTTTGTTTTCCAGTAAATCTGTAAAAGCCTGTTTTTCCAGAGCTGTCATTGATGATTCTCCCAAACATATTTGCCAGAGAAATAAAAAACCTCATACCCCGAAGCAGGGTATGAGGCTAATAAGCCCAATATCGCAGTTGTTTATATCTGCATAGGCGATAATGCCCCGCATCGGAGAAAAAAGGAAAGCATTCTTCGTTTATCGTCTATGTCTGACGATGTATTAGTGCTCATATTAAGAATTATAACCAGTACCTTTTCCTTGTGTCAATTTAAATAATTGTCTATTTAGTATCTTGTTTATCATATAGTTTTTATTACGTTGGCGTATCTTTATTGTTTTCTATTACTAATAAACCAACAACGACCTTATGGTCGAAATATTTATTTGTGTAACAATAATATCTTAATGACTTTTAAGGTTGGCATCGAAAAAATAAAACTCGTAAAAGGAGGAGCAAGCCTAATTGGCTGGAGTCTTATTTCCCCATTAAAATAACCTTCGAAGACGGCTTCATCCATGAACGACGGCTCCAACCTTACCGAGCAATGCGGAAAGTAATTCACAAGTGCAACAGCAGGCCCCAATATGGAGAAAAGAATTCCGGTATCTGCAGCATCATCAAATCCGATCCTGAGATGTGATGATAGTTCTTTGATTCGTATTATTTTAATACTTTTTTTCAAAAGAACAGTTAATTTTTTTATAAATCCCGGCGTTTTTAGAATTTCAATAAGTATTCGTAAGGTCGGCCGCTTTTTCGGTTTTATTGTAGCGGATACCCTCTTTCTATCTCCAAGTTCTCTACATACCAGACCAAAGAGCCACGAAATCCTCACCCTGTTCTGTAATCTACCATACCGTTCGACTCTAAAAGTCATATCTACAGGTATACAAAAAGCAATAATGATGAGAACTAATATACCCGCTAGAACAGTTGCTAAGATAATAGCCCACAAATGATTCTAGCCTTCCTTTTTACGTTCCTCTCTTCTCTCTATAAATCTTTCCACCATATTGGGTATCAACTCGCCCAACTTTTCCATGGCATAAGTTGTGCCACTCATCACCGGTTCGACCCTAACCCCCTGTTTATCGATAATGATAACTGCCCTGGGTCTTACCCAAGCGCCACCTCCGGAACCTCCCCCGGCACCTTCACCTTTTTGCTTAGCTTCTCCCTTGCCCTGAACTCCTCCAGCCCCAAAGCCAAAACCGATGCTTATTAAGGGGATAATAGTAAGGTCTTCGACTTTAATGGGTTCTCCAACCACGGTCTTTGTGTTAATTACTTTTTCGATTTCTGACAGCGTTGTCTTGACTAAGTTCTCTACTATTTCCATATTCAAACCTCCTATAACCATTATACAAAATAACCAAACTACGGCGATGTATGTAATATTTATTATAATATATTAACTGGCATTCCGTTATTTGTTTAGTGATAATAAAATCAAACTCTAAACAGGTTTATCTTAAGAGGGTGGGGGGGAATCCGGACGCCCTGTTTGGCATTAACAACCAATATAGGAACCGGGAATTTTATATGCGTTTTAGTTCCGGTTCCAGTGAATTTATTATTTTGAGTGCTTTTACCTCGTCCGGGGTTAGTTCACGGGTACGACCTTCAGCAAGTGGACCAAGTTTTAGACCACTTATACGAATACGTTTGAGTTCCAAAACCCGGTGACCCAGGGCGGCAAACATACGCCTTATCTGCCTTTTTTTACCTTCGTGAATGATGATGGCATATTTATACGGCGGAACATTAACATCTTTTAACTCCGCCCCTCGGGTTAACCCGTCTTCCAGCTCCAGGCCTTTTTCCAGTTTTTTCTTTTCTTCAGGTTTTAAAGCCCCTTCTATATGGACAAGGTATTCCTTTTCCTGTTCAAAACGGGGGTGAGTCAGAAAATTAGCCAGGTCGCCATCATTAGTTAATAGAATCAGACCGGTCGAGTCCTTATCCAGCCGTCCGACAGGATATAACCGAAAATCCTGATACTTCTTCGGAATAATATCCAACACGGTGATGCTATTCCTATCGTCTCCGGTAGTGGAGGTTACCCCTTTGGGTTTATTAAGCATAAGGTATATCACGGGTTTGTTTTGAATATCGATAAATTTACCGTTAATTGTAATACGGTCTGAATCAGGATTTACCGGGTGTAAAAAGCTCTCGATAGTTTTTCCGTTCACGGCTATCCGTCCCTGTTTGATTGCCTCGGTCATCTGTCTTCGTGAGCCGGCCCCGGAAGACGTTAATATTTTGATTATTGGTTGCATAGAAGCAGTTTACTCCCGAAAGAATAACCGGAATAAATTATACATGAGTTTTCTGCTTGAGTATACGTATGGAATGACACGTATCCTGATTTTGGGAAAATGTAAATCCGTCAGTTACTTCTTACTCTGACGGAAGCGGAATAAGAGCATACCAAAACCTGAAGGGAAAGAGGGTTAATAACAATAATATCATCCGATGAAATTTGTACGACCCTTATTCTTTAATTATTTTCCCGACAGTTTGACAATTATTCAAATACTAATTATATTATTTTAAATCTATGCTTATTAAAGGAGGTCTTTATAATGACAACGGTGAAGGAATATAAGGAATACGGGAAAGTGCTGGAAAACTTACTACATCTCCAGACAGCTCCGATTGCGGTGAAAATGCTGAAGAATGAAAAGGACATACCCAAAGGAGCTATCAGACCAAAAAGAGACCGTGGTTACCATCTCGCCCAGTGTCAGGCCTTTGCCCTGACGCGCCGCAATAGGGAAACGATAGCTATGCTTTTAGAAGACAACTGGTGCTGGGGCCCTATGTTTGCCTATGGGCTGACAAAAAAACCGGATATTTTCGTTAAGGGCAATATCCACTACCCTGCTTTTATCTCCACCTTGGAAGGGTCCAAGAAGCTGTTCCGTAATGATGCTGCTTTTAAGCCAGGTAGCCACATCGGCATTCTCTCCGCACCGTTAGGCACTGCCAGTTTTAAGCCAGATGTCGTTCTTATATATTGTAACCCCACGCAACTCCGAGCTCTACTTTTATCAGTTTTATATAAAAATGGGGATACAGTGACCCAGGAATTCAAACCTTTTGGCTCCTGCGTTCATCCTGTCGTCCCCGTAATCCAAAATGGAGGATACAGCATTACGCTGCCTGACGCCGGCGAGTTCCAGCGGGCATTGGTAAGGGAGGACGAGCTTATCTTTTCTGCCTCCGGGGACAAAATAGCAGACCTGATAACAGGGGTAAAACATCTTGAAGAGATTAAGCACGGTTATCTCAAACATCACCCGGAAATGAGGCCTGATTTCCCTCGTCCTGATTTCTACAATAATATATTTGAGAGTTGGGGGTTGGATACAGGGGGTGGTACCTCCTGCGGCTCAATGTAGAGGCTTAAACCATGTTTGGACGGCTATACAGGTGGCTAAACTAGCCTATAAGCGCTGATTTGTAGTTATATTGACCCGGAAATATAAAAATATCGGGCACTGCGGTTTTTATATATTAATGAATTTTTCTTTATGAGATAGACTATCATGGTCGGGGTTTTAAGTAAGGCAGAATAAAAGGACGTCCAGTGGAAAACGGATACCGACCATATTACCGGCCAAATTTTTAGCCGTTAATACCGGGGAATATATTTAGTTATAGCCTGACGGTTAATACTCTTTTAACGTTTTAAGTCGGCTACAGCTTTCACGATGTCCTGTAGCAAGTCTCCGTAATATGGCACTTTAGGCATCTCTCTTTTGATATCAGCTAAATCGTATTTTATATCCTGCAACTGTTTTTCGATACGTTTGAGGACTTCGATGAGTTCCTTATTATCCTTTTCAATCATTTCTCCTACCCCCAGTCACTTATAGCTTGTTCTTAATTATAGCTCAATACACTTAGAACGGGCGATTTCCTTACCGGTTATATAACCAAAGGTGATACAGGTGGCTCTATAATTTATACCCGAAGGCATAAAGGAATAATAGGTGGCGAATTGTTTTCAACCGCTGATTGGGCATAGACCAGACCCACCGTCGGCATGGGATGATCGTGAAAAAAAGGCGCCTAACTTTCACCGGACGTCCTTTGATAAATGCCACGCATATTTCGGACTACTTACTACATCCTATCAGGAGAGAAGCCCTAATACATTACAGTTCCGCCATCGACAAATATGACCTGCCCGCTGATAAAATCCGAGGCTGCCGAAGCTAAATATACAGCCGTCCCAACTAAATCTTCGGGCTGCTCCCGCCTCTGGATAGCCTGTTCCGCCGTAGCCAGTGTAAATGTCTGGTCAACACCGTTCTGGGCCAGGCTGGCTTCGGTAGCGGTAAAACCCGGTGCGATAGCATTGACATTGATGCCGGATTGCCCGAGTTCTCGCGCCAAGGCATGAGTGAGAGTATAAACCGCACCCTTACTGCACGCGTAAGGTAAAAACATCCGGGCAGCCTGCACCATAGCAACATTGGAGGCAATATTAATAATCTTGCCCTTCTTCTGTTTCGCCATTAACGGAGCAACGAATTTACAGCACAACCACATCCCCTTTACGTTGACCGCAAAAATCTTATCCCAGTCCGTACCCTTCCAGTCGGTCCACGGTGTAGCATTAAGGCCATACCAGATAGCGGCATTATTTACCAGAATATCGGCTTGCCCGAATTCTTTGATAACTCTTTCAGCCATTTTCCGTACGGCATTTTCATCGGATATATCCGTCAGTATTGCTGCCGCCTGGCCGCCTTTATCCTTAATCTCCTTGGCTACACCCTCCGCTCTTTCCAGGCTGATATCTGGTATGAATATTTTAGCGCCTTCTTCAGCGAACCTTATAGCAAAGGCCCGCCCGATACCCCGGCCGCCTCCGGTTATAATCGCTACTTTATCCTGTAAAATCCCAGACATATATACCCCCTATTTAATACCGGTTATTTTTCAGCCTGTTATCCGTTTCTACTAGAGCAAACAACGGTTACTTATGGACTCCGAATTCTTTAGCTGCATCGACCATAGCTTTAACGTTTTCCGACTTTGCTTCATCAAAGAAAGCCCCGTTACTGACGATATATCCACCGCCTTCGGCACAATCTTCGATTAACTTTTTCACATAAGCCCTGACATCCTGCGGCGTACCGAGCTTTAAAAGCGACGATTGTACATTGCCCATGAGACAGGCTACCTGCCCCAGGGTTTTCTTAACCTGTGCCATATCTGCGATGTCCATCATCCATAACGTGGTGCCCTTAGGTATATCTTTTTTAATTATGTCCAACCGGGTATTCCAGGCACCCTCAGCAGCTATATAAGGGACCACCCCTTCTTCAACCAAGCCTAAAATCACATCTCGTAAAGACGGCCAGTAAAATTTTTCAAAGAGACCCGGGGACAAGAAATGGTCATCCCCTTTATGTAATGGTATAAATATAAAAGGTTTGCCGTTCATCCGGGCGGTATCTACTCCCATCTTAATCATTAAGGGTGTCATTACTTCCATTGCCTTAAGCAGTTTATCGGGCTGGCGGAAAATATCCATCATGATGCCCCGGGTACCTCGTAGTGTATCACCGACAACATCGAACGGGGCTTTAGTGTACCCGGCCACAATATTTGGATACCCCAATCCCAAAGTCTCCGCATTCCAGGCACCGATTGCCTCAACCCACTTTAAAGCTTCATTACCGGCATCCATTAGGGCTTTAAGGGTTTTTTGCATAGGTGGCAGACCGAAAGTGATAAAATTATAGGCGACGCCGTACATTTCCTGAATACCGGTAAACGCCGGTAATGTTGAAAAAGCATCTAGTGCCCCGAATACCCTTGGGAAATAAGTATTTGCGAAAAACCTGGAGGGATCCTGAATTAAGGCGTCATACTCGTCAGCCTTCATATATTCGCCTTCGTTCATCTGATAAGACCTTTCGGGGGCGACCCCGTGCCCCGGCCATGCATATAATTTATAGTCCATGAATTCAAAAAACTTACCCGGTCCGGGCATATCCGCCCCGATTGAGGCATCCGCTTCAAAGTCAAAGAGAAATTTCTTATAAGTAGCAGCGAGTTTATTATAATCATACATCATCTCCATCGGGGTAAAACCGGCATGATAGGCCGGGAAAAAACTGGGCAGGACCAGAACCGGAATCCTATCCGGCAACTTTTTCATCTGGACGGCGTCTTTGATACGGGTTACTCTGGATTTATAGAGTTGCTCGGCAGCGGAACTGGCAAACTTAATACCATCCGGCGAATACCATTTTTGAAATAATGCTTCCTGTTTTTCACTCGCTGATGATTGTGCCATTTTTCTCCTCCTTCGAGTATTATTTAGCCTTAATTAAAACCCCAGATATGCTTTTTTACATATTCACTGGGAGGTTTAATGCCCTTAAATACTAGATTAAAGAATTCGTTTTGTCAATATAAATATATGCTACTCTATATGACTTCCTGTGTGTTTTTTTTATTCAATAAGGAGCTCGGGAGAATGTTTTACCACTTGAAAAACTAAGCTGATTAATGTAGCATTATCACTTAGCTTAATTAATAATTAGATACAATCTCGAAAGTATATTAAATTCAACAATTTCTACCCCTAAACTATCCTGTTCCAGGTGAATTAAATTAAATCCGAATAGACACGAGTTTACAGACTGAGGTTTATGAGGAGGGGTTATATGAAATTACATAATAAGGTAGCTATTATTACCGGGGGCGGTACGGGTATCGGCAAAGCTATCAGCCTGGCTTTTGCCGATGAAGGAGCGTCTCTGGTAATCGCTGCCCGTAACACCGACCGGTTAGAAAAAACCGCGGCAGAAATTAAAGCCAAAGGTAAAAAGTGTCTTGCCATACAGACCGATATTTCGGACGAGAAACAAGTAGAACAGATGGTCGAAAAAGCCGTCAAGGAGTTCGGTAAACTCGATATTCTGGTTAATAACGCCGCTATAGGTACTTATAACAACGCTGATGTCGCCGATATGAAGCTGGACCAGTGGGTTATTTCACTGGACGTAAACCTGACCGGAACGATGTATTGTGCCAGACACGCCCTTAAATATATGAGGCCGAGAAAACAAGGGAACATCATTAACATCGCCAGTGTTGCCGGGCTCTCCGGAGTACCGAAAGAAAGCCCTTATTCGGTATCTAAATGGGGTGTCATCGGTTTTACCGAAACCCTGGCAGTTGAAGCCGGCATAGATAATATACGGGTAAATTGTATCAGTCCCGGTCCTACCCGAACGGATGAATTCGACGATTGGGTCAAGACCTCGGCAAAAGATGCCGGTATTTCTTATGACGAAATGATGAAAAACCTCACTGATTTTAACTCGATAAAGAAGATAGCCGAGCCGTCCGAAATCGCGGCCTGTGCCGTTTTTCTGGCCTCGGATGATGCCAGCGCGATAACCGGCCATAACTTAATTGCTAACTGCGGTTTCCATATCGTTCACCCGAATATGATTCAATAATGAATTAGCATCAATACTCCATCAACAATTATTATGTCTCCGGTCATATTGGTGGAATATTATCGCGCTTTTATTACTGAAATTTTCAAGTTATTGATATCATACTAAAATTTAATTACTATATCCTCATGGCTAAAAGAAGAAATAGTAGCTACGGCATCTTTTAGATATAACACCTGTGTGTTGTCATCCGCTGCAGAATACTTGGTTTTTAAATGAGGATAGGCTTCAAGCATGCTCTCTTTTGCTTCCACACGATCATCATTAACGGCTGCTGCCTGAACACGAATCCATTCGTGATCACCACCCATAGCACAAATTTCAATCTGATCGTTTTTCATCATTTGTTTGGAACCATTCTTCTTTTTGCCTGTTAATATATATAATTTATCTTCAAAGATATTTACCGTGCTGAAAGGACGAACTCTCGGCTGGTTACCATCTATCGTTGCTAAAAAATATGCTCCACTATTCTTCAAAAACTCGTAGACTTGCTGCATGTTGATTAACTCCCTATAGATTATTAGTATTATATTTGTTAATACTAGTCTGGGATTTTACGGCATTGTCTCCTATCGAGTCAAACCACTGCCAAGAGAGTCAGCTGACACTCTAAATACTAACCGGCACCATAATCACAGAAGAAAACCGCGGTGCGTCTGGCGTTATTAACACTGGATTTCTGCTTTTTATTATGTGTTAATTTACATCCTGATGTTCGTT
>JAFGLR010000045.1 GCA_016927955.1 Dehalococcoidales bacterium | reverse complement strand
GTTATAACCCATTTAGCTGCGTTAAACGCTGGAATTCCATCCATAAGGCAGTTGTGTGCGCTCAATAATTTATTAGAATTGTTTTATCCTGTTATGAACTAAAGGGGGAATGAATGATAAACACTGAACATTCGCTAGTAGATGCCGAGGCAATAAAAAAAGTAAACGTTCTAACAGAAAGGGTGCTAAAACGCAAGCGAGAGTGGGAAGAAGCAAAACCCACTGTTTGCTCAGAGTCATCTGTATTATTCACTAATTCATGGAAAAAGCATGAGGGATTGCCTTTTGATTTAAAATGGGCAAAAACGTTTGCCGATAGGATTCAAGCGGCTGTTCCTATTATCAGAGAAGGGGAACTCATTGTCGGCTCACTGACAAAATATATCAAGGGGGTTGATATTATAACCGCCTTTAAGCCAAAACAGATTCTCCAAATGTTAAAGGAACAGCGATTAGAGAGCCGACTAAGGGATAATGTAACGTCTGCGATTTCCGAAGAAGATGCCAAGCTTCTCGAGGAGGATGCCCAATATTGGTCTGAAAATCTACCGCCTGACTATATTAATAAAGCAATTATAGAAGAACTTGGCGAGGATCATCTTGATCTCCTCCAAGATCGTGCTATGGTGTTTGATGGTGTTTTTGAAAGGGCTGAATCTGAAAGAGGGATTATCGATGGATTCGGGTTTTGGGTGGGCATGCCCGTACCCAATTCATATGTGTTAGACTCTGGTCTCGATAATATTATTGCCCATGCAAAAGCTGAGATCGAAAGAATGGAGAAAGAAGGCGGCAGCTTAAGTCCAGATACGAAAAGATATCATAAACATATTTTACTAAAAGCAATAATTATTTCTTGCGAAGCTGTTATAAAATGGGCTAATCGACATGGAGAACTGGCAAAGAGTCTAGCTAAAGTGGAACAAAACCCAGATAGAAAGAGAGAGCTTGAGCAGATAGCTCGGCATTGCGAATGGGTGCCAGCGAATCCACCTCGAAGCTTTTGGGAGGCAGTACAATCTTTACGGTTCATACATCTGGCCATCCACAAGGAGCAACCGGAGCGACCTGAGGATATCGGCCGGCTGGATCAAATGTTATACCCCTACTACGAAAAGGACTTAAGGGAAGGGAGAATTACCCGACAGGATGCTGCGGAATTGTTGGGATGCATGTGGCTTAAAATCAGGGAGAGCGAGATATTAGAGGCTGTAAAAAAGACACTGCGGATAACTCCAGGGACCATGCTCCCCCATGTTACCATTAGTGGACGTGACAAAGATGGTCAGGACGTTACTAACGAGCTTTCATGGCTAATCTTGGAAGTAATGCGCCAGATGAGACTCTCGGAACCTGCAGTGTATATTCGTTACCACGATGGCTTGAGCAAGGAGTTTATGCTCTTTGCACTGGAATGCAATAGGGATTCCGGGGGGGGAAATCCGGCGTTTCTCGGTGACAAGATGGGGACTGATAGGCATCTTGCCCGAGAAGTCAAGATAGAAGACGCAGTAGATTGGTCAGCAACTGGGTGTTTGGCATATAGGATGAGCTGTGATGAGATAGATGGTGTCGGTAGCCATCTTAATATGGCCAAGATTTTTGAGATAACTCTCAATAATGGGTTTGACCCCCGAATAAAGAAACAATTGGGGCTAAAAACCGGGGATGTTATAAAGTTCGCTTCAATTGACCAGTTTTACGATGCCTTTTTCAAACAGGTTGATTATTTTACTGAACAACATCGTAAGGACTTTTTTATCAGGAGGAGCGTCGCCAGGCAAATAAGTGCCAATTCTGGTTGGGCGGCAACAATGCAAAAAGATTCAATTATAAAAGGATTGGGTAACCATGAAGAGGGTGGAGCAAGATATATCGTAAGTAATACTCTTAGAGTTGCGGATCGAGGAGTTGTAGATGTATCCGATTGTCTCTCTGCTATTAAGTATTTGGTATTCGACAAAAAAGCTTTAACCGTAGGTGAGTTATTAGACGCGATTAATGCAAATTGGGAAAGCAAAGAAAATATACGCCAGATGTGTTTGACTACGCCGAAGTACGGTAACGATGATGCTTATGTTGATGATATATTCAAATATATTTCTTTAAAGACACAGGAAATTATGCAAAGCAGACCATGCCCTATCACAGGACAAAAACCTTTGCTGATGAAGGGAGCGGCCATCGGATATATAGTTGAGGGTTTCGTTGTCGGGGCCTTACCAAATGGTCGAAAAGCAGGGACACCACTATATGATGGAGCTACTTCAGCTATGCCTGGGGCAGATACTAAAGGTCCCACAGCACTTATAAACTCTGCAACAAAATTACCAAATATGATCGAGCACATGGGGGGAGTACATAATATGAAGTTTTCCAAAGAACTTCTGAATAGCCCGAATAAGCTGGAAAAGGTTGCAGGATTAATAAAAACATACTTCGCCCAAGGTGGATGGCACATCCAATTCAACATTCATAGTGCTGACGATCTAATCGATGCTAAAAAGCATCCGGAGAAATGGCAGAACTTAGTAGTCAGAGTAGCTGGTTATAGCGCATATTTTGTGGACTTGCCGCCTACCCTTCAGGACGAAATCATAAGTCGAACATTACATACAGTTTAGTATTTAATACGTAACCTGAATAGGGAAGATTCAAGTTGATACTAGAAGTAGTTGGATTGACAAAACAATTTGGCGGTCTCGTAGCAGTTGACAAGGTAAGTTTTAATGTCGCGAAGTCTGAAATATTAGGAATAATTGGCCCTAATGGAGCAGGTAAAAGCGTCTTATTAAATACCATCAGTGGATTTTATACTCCCAATAAAGGGAAAGTAGTTTTTGATGGTCATGATATTACCAGATTGAAAGCTCACCAGATATCCAGTTTGGGAATGGGGCGTAATTTCCAATCATCTGTTTTATTTATGTCCCAAACGGTTAGTGAAAATGTCTTCTTTGCTTCCCACCAAAACTATCGAACTCCTATCTGGGAAAGAATCTTACGTGTGCCTTCGGCTATCAAGGAAGAAACTACTTTAAAGTATAGAGGGGAAGGTATCCTAAAGAATTTGGGATTAGATTCTGTTAAAAATGAGCAGGCAAGTAACCTACCCTATGGGTACCAGAGAATATTGGGGGTGGGTATTGCTTTAGCGTCTAATCCAAAACTCCTTTTGTTGGATGAACCCCTGACCGGTATGAATCAGAACGAAATACATATTATGGTAGACATAATTCAAACAATAAGAGACACCGGTGTCACCATTCTTCTGATTGAACACAATGTAAGTGCCGTTATGAAGTTATGTGACAGGATAATCGTTTTAGATAACGGGGGAAAAATTGCAGAGGGACTTCCCAAAGAAATATATGAGAATAAGAAAGTAATAGATGCTTATTTGGGAAAAGCATAGGGATTTGGAATGTTACTAGAAGTAAAGGGTTGTACGGTACTTTATGGCAAAGCTAAAGCTTGTGAAGATGTTACTTTTTCGATTCAGGAAGGAGAAATTGTTTCTATTATTGGGGCCAATGGAGCTGGCAAAACCACTATTCTGAAAACGATCTCCGGATTGAAAAAGCCTGCAAACGGTGAAGTCTGGTTTAAGAATCAAAGAATAGAGGGAAAAGCACCCCACATAATTGCGAAAACAGGAATTGCTCAAGTCCCTGCGGGAAGAATGATTTTTACCCCTATGACTGTTCTGGAAAACCTGAAGCTGGGTGCTTCTCTAAACACAAACCGGGACAAGTTTGATGAAAACCTGAAAAAAATCTATGAATATTTTCCGAAGTTAGAGGAAAAAAGATTACAACTAGCAGGCCAACTTAGTGGTGGTCAGCAACAAATGCTGGCAGTTGCACGTGCTTTAATGGCGGAACCTAAACTGCTATTAATGGACGAACCATGCGTTGGATTATCTCCAATATTAGTGAGTGAGATTGGTAATATCATCCAGGAAATAAACAAATGGGGAATTAGTATCCTTTTAGTAGAGCAGAACTGTCGTATGGCTTTACAACTGGCTAACAGAGCATACGTTATGGAGATAGGCTGTATAACTCTACAAGGTAAAGCTTGTGATTTGATTAATAATGAAAAAGTACAAAAGTGCTACCTTGGGGGCATTTAGCTTTATAAGTAATAAGTAAAAAAGACTCTTGCAACTCCAGTATCGGCATTCGCTACTCATGGAAATATTATTAAGAAAAACTAATTTTAAAGGAGGATTAAATGCCTAATAAAAAATGGATTTGGATCGGGAAATTAATCGGAGCGTTTATTATTACAACAATGCTTCTAATAACATCAGGTTGTACACAAACATCTACAGAATCTTCTCATACAACCCAAGGAACAAAAATATTAAAAATAGGTGTCGTATCTTGGACAGGTTACCCGGTTGGGTTCAATATGGTTAGAACTGTGCAAGTTGCAGCTGATGCAGTAAATGCAAAAGGTGGCCTGATTATAGGAAACGACCGTTATACTATCCAATTAATTCAATATGATAGTCAAAACACCCAAGCAACAGAAGTGTCAGCAGTGAACAGGTTAGTTTTTGAAGATAAAGTGAGTTTTATAATTTCCGAAGCCAACTATGCTGCCGGTTGGCTTTCGGTGACAGAACCCAACAAAGTAATCGTACTTGCTTCAAACCCTAACCCTGCCTTACACGATCCCCAATACAAATATGTATTTTCTCCTACCTTCACTAACAGTTCTCCGGCTGTTACGATCGGATGGTTCGTTAAGAACTATCCGGAGAAAAAGTCCTTTATCTCCGCAACTGAAGATACGCAGACGGGACATTTAGTCGCTATGATAACCGATCCTTTTTTCGCTGCTTATAATTTACAGAAGGAAGATCTATTCTATCCCCAGAACGCCACGGATATTAGCTCAATCGGAACAAGAGTAATGCAAATGAATCCGGATGTTTTTATAGATTGCGGTGCAGGAGCAATCGGTTATAAGGCTGTTGTTCAAGCAGGTTATACCGGACAACTGTTTAGTTTAATGACTAGGACTACATTGGATCTTAAGAACTATTTATCTGATTCGGATTTAGAAGGGTTTATTGGAGGAGCCTACCCCACCGAATTCACACCCCCGGCAACAACCGAGTCTGCTGAATTTTTTGCTAACTACATCGCTAAGTATGGTGAGTGGGATGATCCGCAACTCGAGGGAGCGGTTATGTTTAGTTGCTTGAAGACCGCTATACAACAAGCGGGAAGTCTGGACACTGACAAAATTGCCTCAATAATAGGTAATGGATTGGAATACGAAACTCCTGCCGGTCGTGCTAAAATGCTCGCTAGACAAGACATGGGGAACACTCGTACAACCGACGGTATTTGTACCACCTATATAAAAGAGATAAAGGAAGGTCAACCAACACTTGTTACTACTATTGACATAGATGAAGGACGCTCTTATTATGATCAAATATACAAGGTATCCGAACCTACTACTACTCAGGCTCCACCGCCAGAGGGAACAGTAATTCCTTGGAATCAAGCTAAGAATCTCTCTAATTGGGGCGATACAGTTATTGTATCGGGCGTAGTAGATAGTGCAATGAGCGTTATGCCTCCTGAAACAGTTGTACTTTTAGGCGGTCCGATCGGGACGGGTTTCATGATAATCATTCCAGATCCAAGCCCATTCCCAGAGGGACTTATTGATTCCTATGTCGGGGCGACTATAGAAGTAACTGGTGAACTAAATAAATTCTTAACTGGAGATGCTTCAATAATAGTGGCTGACCCGTCACAGATTATGATTAAGTAATGCGTTTAACGCTTTTCTCAATTCTGGGACGACGTGATGACGATTAATAAAATTCCTTTAATTATTAATTAGGCAGTTTAGGAATATAACGAGTAGACTAGGCGTTATATCGGAAAGAAACGTCTAGACTACTCGGAAAACCGTAAGTGTTTCAGGTTTTTCAATGAATTGGATCCGACAATACTGAAGCGTATCAAGGAGTAGTTATGTTATTCGGCCAATTGTTTGTTGATGGATTAGCAATGGGGGTAGTTTTCGTCCTCCTTGCTGCCGGCTTGGTTTTAATAACAAGCGTAAGTAGAATTTTATTCATGGCCTATGGCATATTCTATACGATTGGTGCTTATACAACTTGGTACGCCACAGTAAAGCTAGATATTAATTATTTTCTCGCTCTTATCATCGGAGTATTGGTATCAGCTGTATTAGCAATGCTTAGCCACCTTCTCATTTTTAAACATCTCCAAGCAAGAAAAGGAGCATTTTTAGGAACTTTAATAGCTTCAATGGGGTTGATGACATTCCTCAGCCAAGGCAATATGCTACTTTATGGAACACAGAGCAGGGGAATCCCGGTTGTATTTCCCGGAATTCTACATATGCTTGGTATCAGTATCACTATGGATAAAGTAGCACTTATCGTAATAAGTATAGTCGTCACAATAGTGATGTTCTTGATTTACGAAAAGACTTCCATCGGCCGATCTTTACGTGCCGTTGCCTTTCTACCGGAAGCAGCCCCTTTGTTCGGGATAAATACGAACGTAATATATATGCTGGTATTGATGATGGGTGTTGCGTTGGCTGGCTTTAGTGGCGGACTGTTAGCTCCAACTTATGGTATTAGTCCAGGCATGGGTAGCAGCACGATATGGACGGTTCTACTGATAATGATGCTAGGTGGAATGGATAGTCTACTGGGAGCAGTAGTTGGCGGATTAGTGGTCGGCCAAATTTTGAGTTTCGGTAATTATTACATAGGAAGTTCAGTGGAAATAGCACTATTTCTTATTATCGGAGTATTATTGTTTTTCCGTCCCCAAGGGTTGTTGGGACGGGGCATAGTAATAGAAAGTTGAAAATACTTATGAGAATTAAGTCTAATAATGTACGACTCTCTGGTGCCATTATTATCCTATTACTGGTTGCCATAATACCTTTGTTAATCCAATCACCGTATTATCTAGACTTGATTATTATGGCAATAGTAAATGCCATTTTAGCAATGACGTTTATAATGCTTCTAAGGGTAGGATTGATAAACCTGAGTATAACTGCCTTCTGGGGTATGGGAGCCTATATATCCGCTATTCTTATAGTGAATTTCCATTTCCCCTTTTGGACTAGTCTTCTCATAACTATATTGTTAACGGGTTTAATTGCTTGGGGTCTGGGCTTTATATTAATCGGACAAAAGATTACAGGGTTTTCTTTTGTGATACTTTCTGCCGTAATAGCAATGTTGTTTACCTCAGTAGTCAGTAATATACAGTATTTGGGTGCATATAATGGGTTCCCCAATATACCTCCCCCAGACCCAATTAATTTGCCTTTTTTACCAGAAATAGAATTTGTTTCAAAAGTACCATTCTTTTATTTAATTCTTATCTTATTTTTATTAGTTATTACAATTTATGAAGCCCTAAATGCGTCATCGATAGGCAGGGCTTGGATTTCCACTGGCGCAGATCCTAAGTTAGCGGAAGCTACAGGCGTCAATACGTTTCGTTATAAGATGCTAGCATTCGTCCTGTCTTCCGCTATTGCCGGATTGGCTGGCAGTTTTTATGCTTCTTATCAAGGCTATATTGCACCTACCACTTTTGGAATGTGGCAAAATATCAATATACAAGTGTATGCCATCTTAGGTGGGGTAGGTTACGCGGTTCTAGGTCCCATAATTGGTTCAGGCTTAATGACGTTTTTAACCGAAGTTCTACGTCCAATAAGCATGATTGCACCTTTAATTACCGGAGCTCTCTTAATAATATTAATACTTTTCCTGCCACAGGGACTTTTAGGATTAGTCCAGTATAAAACTATTATTATTAATAAAATTTCGAATATTAGTAGGATACCACAAAAAATCTTGTCGACTTTACGAACTGCAAAAAAATTTATAAGCTAAAAAATGCGACGAGTTTAACTAACCAAAACGCTATCTCGGTTACGCCAATTGGTAAAAGCAAAAAATAGATAAAATAGACTAACAAAGGAGAATAGATGTCGGATAAAAAGCCACCTTTTAAGGTTGTACCAGCAGAGTTAGCGAAGCTAAAAATAGTCCCTAATGAACGTACTCCCGAAAAATTATATGTTTGTTCAGCCAAAATCAATAAAAAAGCTGGGTTAGCTTTAAGGAAATATTTCGATAATGGTAATAGCTTACCTAAGGACATAGTAACTTTATATAAAAAACACCTTATTTATACATATAGGCTTAGCGAGAAAGGACTATATTATGAAGCTGGACCTGCAGCAGATTTCAGTGAAATACTTTATATTTATGCCACAGATAGTTTAGATACCAGCAGTAAGCTGATGCATTCTGACCCCTTCTATGAAAAAGAAATATTTTACAACGATTCCTACTTCGAATGGCATATTCACGTTCCTCTCTGGAAAAGCTCCTTACCACCTATGCCCGAGCAAAAAATAGAGATTAAAATTGATATGATAACACCCCAGAAGTTGTTTGTCGCATTCGGTAAATTTAATATTGCACCGATGAAAGACTGGGAATTGGGCAAAGCTAATCGACCCGTATATCAGTTGTTTCACCTTGCCAATGCGGATGGCATAGGTGGCGTGGGCTCAATGGGTTATTCTTGGGCAGGCGGACCTTCTGCCGATCTCTCCATAGTCCTGAATATATACGCTGCTCTAAACCTACAAATGGCTCAGTTTTTCAACGAGAGTGATGCTCTAGTTCGATGGGGAATAATGTCCGATTTCAGGTACTTTGATTGGTGTATTCACATGCCACTAAGAAAAGTATCACCAGGGCATAAAATTGCTTTAATTACGTTATTAAAGAGTGCAGGAATAAAAGTACCCAAAATACAATTCCATTATTAAAAAAGTTAAAATCCAAAAGGAGTGGACTAATGAAACAACTCGAGACTGACGTTGCCGTTATCGGAGCAGGCACAGCTGGACTAGCATCAGCAGTAGCCACTGCAGAAAATAATGTAAGAGTGGCTATTTTCGAAAAAAGCTCTACAACCGGTGGTACTGGCAACATGGCTATGGGCCCATTTGCTGTAGAAAGCAGACTCCAACGGATAAAACAGGTTCCGCTTACTCGTGAACAAGCTTTTAAAATCTTTATGGATTATACCCATTGGCGTGTCGATGCCCAATTAGTTTCAGCATACATAAACAAGTCAGCTGATACGATTGATTGGTTGGAACAGATGGGAGTGGAATTTATCGAACCAGAGGCGTATTTCCCCGGAGCTAATTATACTTGGCATGTTGTGAAACCAGCGTCGGGTCGCCGCGGTCCTATGGCAGCAGCTACTATGATGAAAGCTTTAACTAACAGTGCCCACGAACTCGGAGTTAAAATATATCTGCAAACACCGGTAAATAAAATTCTTAAGGCAGATGGTCGGATTGTCGGTTTAATAGCGCGAGATAAAGACAACGAAGAGGTAGAAATAAAAGCCAAGGCAGTAGTAATTGCCAGTGGTGGTTTCGGTGATAATCCAGAAATGATAAAAAAGTATTTAGGGTATGAATGGGGGAAAGATATATATTCTATGAGAATTCCGGGTATGGTTGGAGATGGAATCCAAATGGCTTGGGATGTAGGGGCTGGTAGAGAAGGAATGAATATGGAACTAACCTATAATATGCCTATGATGGCTGAAATTACAAAAGTATTTGCCGACCCGTCCAGTACAGCTGTGGCAATGGGACTCAACTCCTTAAATCAACCCAGCCTAATGGTTAATCTGTTGGGCAATCGATTCCTGAATGAAGAAATAATGGGAAATACAACATTTACAGGAAATGCCATTGCCCGTCAGAAAGGGCATTGTGCCTTCATAATCTTCGATGACAATGCAAGGAAAATTTATGAAGAGGTCGGATTAGATCATGTGTTTTGTATGAACCCTGTAACAAGGGCGGAAAATCTAGGTGACTTGATAAAGCAGGCTATTGAACAGAAGAATGAAAACGTTTTTATGGCGAATTCTATCGAAGATCTCGCCCACCAAACCGGAATAAATCCGGATAATTTGCACAAAACCGTAACAGAATATAACAAAGCTTGTGATAGAGGTCGTGACGATATTTTTCATAAAGACGCTAGGTACCTCAGGCCGATTAGCCAACCACCAATCTACGCTGCCCGCTATTTCCCAAGTGCTTACGGAAGTCTAGGCGGAATAAAAATTAATGAAAAAACTGAAGTATTAACTAATGATTTCGAAATTATTCCGGGTCTTTATGCAGCCGGTGTCGATGCCAATGCTATTTATGGCGATAGCTATGTGTTTGTTTTACCTGGGAATACCTTGGGGTTTGCTCTAAATAGTGGACGTCTTGCCGGAGAAAATGCTGCTGACTATATAGAAACTCTAAAGTGATGCTACATGGTTAGAAAACTCCACTGAATACCCCACAGCAAGCAGTCTGTCCGACAATTCAACCGGTGGCAGTGGTAAAATAATATTCAAAGACACGGTAGTAGGAAGCATAGGGATGGTGGCATATATTCACTCATTCAAGGACCAGGTCTGGCTACTACCACCGAGTATTGAAGAGTTATACCGGAGCAGGGCGTTGGAGTGCGGTTATGTACGTTCGGCTAAGGCAACATATAACGAAGCTAGAGATTAGCGATTCGCTACGATTTACCTTTGAAATAATGCTTCGTGAACTAGAGCATCTAAGAGAACTAAGGAAAGATCTGTTAAAGCAATTGCGGAAACTTGCCCAAAGTGAACGCTACAAAGAGAGTGTGAAATTACTTCAGAGCGCTCCATGTATTGGAATGTTGACGGCTATTCGCCTGGTTATGGAGTGGGGTGACCTGAGCCGTTTTGCGAGAAAAGAAGAGTTTGCCAGCCTATTACGTGACTGTGGGAGTATTTTTAGTTCGGTGATGGACGCGCTTGTTAAGGGCTCAAATGCAATTACCAAAGACAGATCCGATTTTGGAGATTATCGTGTGTATCTTAAAAAACAAATACCGGACATTCATAGGCGCACGTTACAAGTGCGCCCTCGTTTTCCTGCCGGCATGATCATCCCTTTTGAGGCATTGCAGGATCAGACCGGGACGCCAGGGTGGTGGATTGCGTACAACAGAATCAAACACAGCGAATACGACGAATTCCGATCAGGGAACTTAGAGCACTCGTTGACAGCATTAGCCGCCATTGCTCTGCTAGGATTCTTCATGAGTTGGTTTATCTCCGACCAGCTTTTCGTCAATGTTGGAATCGTTTATCCAGAAAGATCGATAGATATGACCCCCGAAAGACGGCTATTTATTACAGACTGACCAAAACCACAGGCTCGACATCCTCCAACTTTCGGGAATACAAAACGCTATTATGTTCAATATTCGATTGAAGATAATAGGGCCCACTCGGATATGTGCCTACATATTTATATCTAGAGTATTAATCTGAAAAAGGAACCTTTTTAGCCGATTATTTTAGTACAAATGCTCCAAAAAGTTATATCTTGTCTAAACTCATTTTCGGGTGTATAATTGGCATACAAAAAGGATAACCCAGATGCCGGATAAAAAACAAAGTACATTCATCACGAATACTGAAAATAAGGTTCTTAAGGATAGAATTTCTCAGCTTATCAGCATAAGCAAAGAGCTTAAATTTCTGGTGGGCTTCTTTTATTTTTCCGGAATCCGGGAATTATATGAATCCATTCAAAATAATCCGGATGTGATAATTCGTGTTCTCGTGGGTCTGAACGTAGATAAACAAGCTTACGGATTAGTCGAATATGGTATCTCCGAGAAACTAGAAGGTAATAAACACCAGTTACTGTTTAAGGACTCGGTTATAAAATCGATTAATTCAGACGAGTTCGACACGAAAGAATTTTACGAGCAAGCTCAATTTTTTATTCAAGCTGTTATTGATAACAAGCTCATTATTAGAAAAACCCGTGAACCTAACCATGCAAAATTATACTTTTTTAAAATGAAAGATGAGCAGGCAATCCTGAAACCATGTTGTTTCATTACCGGGAGCAGTAACCTCACCCGTGCCGGACTGAGCGAACAAAACGAACTCAATGTGGAAATTACTGATTACGGAACCGCGGATGCGGAAGAGTATTTCGATGATCTCTGGAGTACTTCAGTCAAAATCACTGAAGATGATGCCTTTAAATACCAATTAGTGAAAGTATTAAAGGAAGCAACATTAATTGCCGAGGTTACCCCATATGAGGCTTTCGCCTTTATTCTGAAAACTTACCTTGAACTCCACAAACCGAAAGGTATTCAAGATTATGTGTTCAAACTTTTGGAGAAGAACGGGTACAAAAGATACACTTACCAGAATGATGCAGTATCTCAGGCACTGAGCATTATCGAGAAAGAAAACGGTGTCATTATTTCCGATGTTGTCGGTCTAGGGAAAAGCATTATTGCCGGAATGGTAGCCAAATGTTTATACAGGCGTGGTTTGATAATCTGCCCACCCGCACTTAAAGGTGACATCGTAGACGGAGTGTTCACCGGCTGGGAAAGATATGTTAATGACTTTGAACTAAATGGCTGGAAGATAATGAGTTGCGGCCTGGAAACACTAGAAGATACTCTTAAACTGGTACAAAATGAGAAGGATTTTGATATTGTTATTATCGATGAGGCTCATCGCTTCCGGAACCAGGACACGGAAGCCTATCAAGTCCTGAGCAACATTTGCCGGGATAAAAAGGTTATTCTGCTTACGGCCACTCCCTTTAATAATACGCCGGCAGACATTTTCTCTATGCTAAAGCTGTTTATCGTGCCAGGCAAATCTAATTTGACGCTTTCAAACAATCTCGATGAAAGATTCCGGCAATATAATCAGATATTCAAACGGCTGTCTAACATCAAGAAAAACCATAATGCCCCGGAAAAAGCCAAGCGTGACAGTGCTCTAACCGATTATAAAGCTCTATTCGAATCGGATAGAATCGACCTTAAGCAGGTAAACGCCCGTTCGAAATACCTGGCCAATGATATTAGAGACGTCATTTCCCCGGTAACTATTCGCCGTAACCGTATCGACCTCAAAACTGACCCGGTGTATTCCAAAGAAGTCTATGAGCTTTCCGAGGTGAAAGACCCTTGCGAAGCTTTCTTCGAACTAACTCCTGAGCAGTTGGACTTTTACGACCGGGTTATTTCTACATATTTCGGTGAAGGCGGTGAGTTTAAAGGCACGATTTACCGTCCGTTTGAATATGAAGCCGGCATTGTCGGAATGACCGAAGAAGAGTTGAATAAAGAAGAAAACCGCGAAGCCTTAATCCAGAAAAACCTGTACGACTTTATGAGAAGGCTGCTGGTGAAAAGGTTTGAAAGCTCTTTCGGGGCTTTCCGCCAGAGTATCGAAAACTTCAAGCACATCACCGAGGTCGTGCAGCAATTTATCGCCAAAAGCAACGGGCAATACGTTCTTGACCGTAAGTTTATCGATAAAATGAGCCAAGCGGAAGATGACGAAATTCAGGAAGCCTTAACCAATTTTGAGCAGGAATTGCTTACTAATGGTGTTTACTCTAAGAAAAATAAGGTTTACCGCCTTAATGAAAAAAGCTTCAAACAAAAGGATTTGTTTTTAGCCGATATCGAATCCGACCTTGAGCTTTATAATAAAATCCTTAAGGAATTGGATGACTTAAAGCTGGTCTCGAACGACCCGAAACTGGCCAAGCTGGAAAAAGACCTTTCTGACATCCTGAAAATTAAGAATAAGGCGTCCGAGCCCGACCGTAAAGTAATTATCTTTTCCGAATACACGGATACGGTAAAATACGTTGAACGGTATCTGGAGAAGAAGTTCAGCGGACAGATAATTAGCGTTAAGGGAGACCTGAATAAAGTTAAAACACTCGATATCATGGCAAATTTTGATACTACTTATAAGTACCAGAAAAATGACTGTAAAATTCTACTTACCACAGATAAAATGTCCGAAGGTGTGAACCTTAACCGGGCTGGGGCGGTAATTAATGTAGACATCCCCTGGAATCCCACCCGGGTTATCCAGCGTGTCGGCAGAATCAACCGTATCAGTAAAAAGGTGTTCGATTTTCTATATATCTACAACTTCTTTCCTACATTGAAAGGGTCGACTATCGTTAAAAGCCGCCAGATTGCCGGTGAAAAAATGTTTATGATTCATAATACCCTCGGTGAGGATTCTAAGGTATTTGACGCGTCTGAAGAGCCGACTGCCTCCAAATTATTCGAAAAGGTACAGCAGAACCCGGAAGAAATGGAGCAGGAGAGCTTCCAGACCGGCCTCCGCCGGATGTATGCGGAAATCGATGCGGCTACCAAACAGAAGATTGCCGGTTTACCTTCGCGTATCAAGACGGCTAAAAAATATAACGAATACAATCTTACCGTCTTTATCAGGAAAGGTATGGGGCTGTTTATCCGGAACATCGCCGGGGATAGTAAGGAACCAGCGGAAATGCTTTTTGAGGATGCTCTGCCGTTAATCAGGTGTACTAAGGATGAGCCGGCCTTGCCGTTAAGCGATAAATTTTGGTCTATTTACCCTCAGATTAAAGAGTTGAAAGAAAAATCCGGGGTACCGGCCAGTGAGTTGAGTGTCGAGAAAAAGGCTTTTAATATCGTAAAGACGATGCTCGCGGATAAAACCGGAAAATATCAACAATTTCAGCAATTATTAAACGACCTCTGTGAAGATATTTTAGATTATAAGACGTTATCTGATTTTACCCTGCGGCGTATCGCTAACCTGGATGTAAAAAGCCCCGAGGAAAATAAGATAAAGGCCGTGCAGACGGAACTGGCTAAGCTTCAAATGGAGTTGGGATTAGATTATTTGAGTAAAGTAAAAGATAAAGTGGGGCGGCTGGAAAAAGAAGTTATCGTGGCGGTGGAAAACATTAAGGATGAAAAATGAGTAAAGATTCACTCGAAAAAGTCATCACAGATGGTGTAACCGACAATCTTAATACATTCTTTCTGGATGCCAGTAATGCTTACCGCGAAATAGATACAGACCTCAGCGAATACGATAACGAACAGTTTACCGGTTTTAAAACTCTCGGGGAGATTAACTTCAGCCCTACCGAACAATTAGTCGTAGTTACGGCTGACGTTACCGGCGGCCTGACCGAACGCAGCGGTAAGAAAGCCCAGTATGAAAAAGCCAAGAAAATCCTCAAAAGCTTGGTACGTTATGATGCCGGTATTTTCGTCTTCAACGATGCCGAGGGTAATTTCCGCCTGAGTTTGGTTTACGGTACCCCGGATGCTAAACGTGTGGTCTGGAGTAATTTCCGCCGCTTCACTTATTACGTCAGTCCGGCTCTCACCAACAAGACCTTTAAAGAACGCGTGGGTGGGTGTAGCTTTACCAATCTGGATGCCGTTAAAGATGCCTTCTCCGTTGAGAAGGTTAATAAACTGTTTTACCAGGAAATCGCTAAATATTATTACCGGCTAACCGGGAAAAATGGTTTCGAACGGGAATTAACCCTGCCCTCCGTTGCGGCTGATGATATTAAAAAGTTTGAGGAATTTACCGTCCGGCTTATCGGCCGGATTATCTTCTGCTGGTTTTTACGGCACAAGAAATCCGATGCGGGTATCCCTCTTATCCCGGATGATGTTCTTTCTCTTAATGCAGCACAGGCTGCGGCGAAATACTATCATACTATTTTAGAGCCATTGTTTTTTGAGGTTATGAATAAGCCCAAGGACGACCGCAAACCGGTCGCTGTACCGCAGGCGGATATGATTCCATTCCTCAACGGCGGTCTGTTCGAGCCGCACCCGAATGATTATTATGAGAATAAACCAAATTATAGACTGGAAATTCCGGATGATTGGTTTGGGGATTTCTTTACCGTATTGGAGCAGTATAACTTCACCATCGATGAAAACAGCACCGTCGATGCCGATGTTTCCGTGGACCCGGAAATGCTGGGCCGGATTTTTGAAAACCTGCTGGCTGAAGTAGTGCCGGAAACGGGCGAAACCGCCCGTAAAGCCACCGGCAGCTATTACACGCCCCGCATCATTGTGGACTATATGGTCGAGCAGTCTTTGAAACAGCATTTATTAACCAAAACCGGAGTTCCGGAAGAAAAGCTGGCCTCGCTGCTCTCCTACGAAGACGAGGTGCCGGACTTAAGCGATACCGAAAGAAGTGCAGTGGTTACCGCCTTAAGGGAAATTAAGGTCATCGACCCTGCCTGCGGCTCCGGGGCTTTCCCGATGGGCATTTTACACCGGATGCTGCGGGTAATGGAAAAGGTCGACCCCAAACTGGAGATATGGCGCGGCTTATATTTAAATTCTCTTGACCCGATGGTACGCCAGATAGTAATGAAGAACATCCGCACGGAAAACTGGGCGTATATCCGTAAGCTGATGATTATCCGGGATGCTATCTACGGCGTGGACATCCAGCCGGTTGCTGTGGAGATATCCAAACTGAGGTGTTTCCTGTCCCTGATAGTTGATGAGATTGTGATAGACAGTGAGGATAACCGGGATATCGAGCCATTACCCAATCTGGAATTCAAGTTCGTGGCGGCCAATACACTAGTAGGTTTACCAGCTAAGATTGAAAGCCAAGGTACGTTAGGTGTTTCAGAATACGTCCAGACTTTAAAACTACTTATGAATGAATATCTTCGCGTATCTGGTAAAGAGAAGAAGGATATCGAAGAAAAATTCCGAAATACGCAAAGAAAATTGCAAGAAAGTAATGCATGGTTAATATCAGATACTGAAGTAAAAAAAATAGCTGAATGGGACCCATTTTCATACAAGGGAAGTACTTGGTTTGACCCCGAATGGATGTTTGGGATAAAAGATGGATTTGATATCGTGATAGCAAATCCGCCTTATATTGATTCAGAGTTAATGACAAAAGCATATTCAATTTTAAGAGATTATTGCGTTAGCCAGTTTGAAGCAGCAAAGGGGAATTGGGATATTTTCGTTGTTTTTATTGAGAAGGGAATACGGTTACTTACGGTTAATGGGTTAATTACTTATATTGTGCCAAACAAGTTTCTCGGTGCTACTTACTCAGAAACATTACGCAAGTTAATTCTTAAATATAGAATCTGCGAAATTAGAGATTACTCTCAAACGGGTGTCTTTGAAAGCGTAAATGTTTATCCAATTGTATTCTTAATACAAAAGACAGGACATCAACAGAATGTAACCACCGCCCTCATGAAAACCCTTGATTCAATATCAACCGTAAATGTAATACCATCAAAAATATTCCACCAAGATATTTATTGGGATTGTTATTTTGTTGAAAAAGATGTTTTTAATATTTTAATTAAATGCTTAAAATTTCCGCCTATCAGTTCGTACTACTCGGAAATATCGGATGCCTCCACTGTTAATGAAGCCTACGAAATAAAGAAATGTGTGAGAGAATACAACAGTATTCATAATGTACCTAATAAAAAATTGATTAATACGGGAACTATTGATCCGTATGTATCTTATTGGGGTGTAATATCAACCCAGTATATAAAAGGGGGATACCAAGCACCAGTAATCTGTGATGTTGATTTAAAACGTATTAGTGCTAGGAGATACAAGCAGTCTCAGTTAAAAAAAATTATTATTGGTGGGATGACAAAACGATTAGAATGTTATTTAGATTCCGGTGAATATCTTGCTGGTAAGTCTACAACGATAATATTAGAAGGAAACAAACAGGATTTAGCTTACACTACTGCTATCTTAAATAGTACTCTAATATCTTTTTGGTATGCGGCGTACTTTAAATCACTATCACTAGCTGGAGGGTATTTACGGATTAACCACAATCAAATATGTAAAATACCAATACCGAACGTCGAAAAGATTACTCAAGACAAACTATCCATTATTGTACACAATATCGTTGAGGCTAAGAAAAAAGATCCTTATGCAGATACATCAACATTAGAACAAAATATAGATAAAATAGTTAATAAACTTTATGATTTAACACCAGAGGAGATTGATATAGTGGAGGGCAGGGTTAAGTAAGGAGGTACTAAATGCGTAAGTATCCAATTGTTGCTTTAGCTTACGATTTCGATGGCACTTTATCGCCAGGAAATATGCAAGAGCACAGTTTTATACCTGACATCGGAATACCCTCTAACAAGTTCTGGCGAGAAGCAGATAAATTAGCAAAAACACACAGAGCAGATTACGTACTAGCTTATATGAATTATATGTTGAAGAAAGCCAGCGAGGCTGATGTACCGGTACGTCGACAAGACTTTATCGAACACGGTGAATCGGTTAAGCTTTTTAAGGGAGTTAAGACTTGGTTTAAACTCATTAACGACTACGGAAAAGGGCTCGGACTAAAAGTTGAACACTACATTAT
Source organism: Dehalococcoidales bacterium (assembly GCA_016927955.1). GTDB lineage: Bacteria > Chloroflexota > Dehalococcoidia > Dehalococcoidales > JAFGLR01 > JAFGLR01. Next base: position 4,450 of record JAFGLR010000045.1, on the reverse strand, counting down.
CTCTTCAGGATTACGCGAAATGATAGAAGGTACCCCAATCGCTCATGAGTTTAAAATGATTTATGCTTCATCTTACAAATATAATGCGAGTGAAGTAGCTGAGTGGCCGGCGCTTGCTATTAATTACACCACAAAAACTCAGTATTTATTCCGTATAAACAAAGGTGCATTAGATATTTGCGATAATAAGAAAATTAACGCGTTTGTAAAAATGGAAGAACGCCCGATTCCTTTTAAACGACTTATTTTTATAGGGGATGGCGAAACAGATATTCCTTGTTTTAGCTTAGTAAAAAATCTAGGTGGACATTCAATAGCAGTATACAAGCCCAAAACTCCGGGGGCAAAAGGAGTGGCTGAACAATTGATTAGAGATAAAAGGGTAAACTTTATTGCTCCCGCGAATTACACAAATGGAAGTACAATTTCTGAAGTAGTTAAAGCAATAATGGTAAAAATTTCCGGGGATTGTACGCTAGAACTTTTCGGTAAACAAGGGTAATTTCCGGTTACATGAAAAGTCATATCTCGTTATTCAAATATTTAACGAATAGTAGGTAGTGAAAATAATGGAAGCAATTGGAGATATTACCATAGCCGAATCGAAAATAATAAATCAACTTAAAGCATTATTTTCTCATTTCCATTTAGCCGGCCAAACTGAAGTCACTGATCTCGGAAAAAGTTTAGAGATTTTAAAAAGCCTCCGGCACTTGGTATATGAAGATATGAACCAACTTCAACATGAAGCACTAATCCTCAAAACTGCGAAATATATACAAACTACAAATTACCCAACTGTCGCAATAAATTGGTCATGGAATCCACGCCAAACCGGAAGCAAAGATGAACCAGATCTTCAGGGCTTCTCTCAAGGTAAAGCCATTATTTCGGCTGAGGTTACAACCTCTCTTAGTCCTCAAGGTACCATCGATTCAAGAATGGCAAAAACTCTTGAAAAGCTATCTAAAATGGCCGGTGACAAGTATTATGTTATTATAACTGAAAAAATGGAAATGCGTGCTAGATCAAAGCTGGACAATCTCGGTTACCGAATCAACGTATTACGCCTATAAGTTATAAATTTCTCGTAGCGGAGGCTTGAATGTTTAGTCCAACTCATTTCCGGGACTTATTCCAACCAAGCTATTGTGAACGTCGTGTTTGGTTAGCTACTAACAAACCAGAGTTGGCTATCCCTGATACTGATTTCATCGAATTAATCCAAGAAAAAGGCACTGCCCTTGAAAAAAATCGCGTTGAAAAAATAGGCCCTGTCGAGACACCAGAATATCCTGAATTTCAATTCCCTACCGGCTTTGCACAAACGTGTAAGATGATTGAATTAAAAGTACCGATCATTTATCAAGGTATCTTCATAAGTAAAGACCAACAATTGATGTCTATTCCCGACCTTCTTATATTTAACAAAAAGAAAAAAAGATATATAGTTCAAGAAATTAAATTAGCAACAAATTTGCGTGCTCACCCAGAAATTGAATTAGGCTTGGGATTAACCGGTATATTGGCTAAAGAGGTTCTTGGTTACAAACCGATTTTAGAAGTAGTTACGGGCGATGGGAATTTAATATCTCCGTATATTACCCCTGACGTGGAATTTGTGAAACAAGGTATGAAGCTTATAAATGAACTAAAGCATCTAGATAAAATGCCGTTTGAACCCTCCGGTTGGTCAAAGTGCAACCCATGCCCGTTCTTTAGCTATTGCTGGGATGAGGATTGGAAAAAGCACCATGTCTGCACAATATCTGGGATTGAGCAGGGTATGTCTAGAGCATTATGGGAAAAAGGCATTACAACTTGGGCAATTATGCTTAAAAAAGGCAGTGCAATTGCCGATGTCAAATTCCAAAGAGGCTCTCAAACCCAACGTATTGGCTCTACAAGAGCAGATAAATTTCTCAGACAAGCTCGATGTCTCTCTAAGATAAAACACGAAATAATAGCATCGTTAACGCTACCAAATGGTTACTCCCCGGGTGAAAGACCGATAGTAATATTTGATGTCGAAAATAATATGCCGATTTTTGAAGAATTAGGACTGCCGGTTGATGTGTATTTATGGGGATTATTACTGGTAACCGCCAAAACAACAAAGCAAGAACTCATTATAGCTCCGAAAGGCCCCAATGGAGACCGGAAAGGTTGGCGAATGTTTTTATCAACGATGGCTCACATATTTGAAAAATACGGCGATATCCCGATAGTGCATTTTAGTGCACATGAGAAGACAAAGGTATGTGCTTATATTACTGACTTTGGGGACGTTCACTCTACAGGACAACGAGTTCTCGATAATCTTTGGGATCTATATCGGGCAATATTAAACACAGTAACTTTGCCCGTACCGTCATATAGCTTGAAAGAAATTGAGAAATTTGTAGGGTTTAAGAGAACTCAAGAAGAATATGGTGGCACTTGGTCAATAGTCCGTTATAATGAATATCTCGAAGCAAAAACTAATAAAGAAGCCGATAAGATCTTAAAGGAGATTAAGACATATAACGGAGAGGATTTATTAGCCACATATGAAGTTTACAAATGGATGGAAGAGCATTGTTGCTGAAGGCTTAATAATAAATAACACAGAGGATAACATATGAGTTATTGGGCAGTAGATATACGTAATTTAGCTGGAAAAGAATTCGTAATCACCAAGTCACATCGTTATGCAAATATCTCGAAACATGACCGAGTTGTATTTTTTTCGAGGGAGCATAGCAAAGTAGAATTTGTTTCTTATGCAGATGTAATTACTGTTGACCATCAAACACGGGGTAAATATGAAGAAGAAGAAAGATATTATACTATTGCAGGAATTTCCGGATCAAACTCATTAGAAAACCCTTTATCTGCAGAAGACCTAGCCTATTCGTTAGAAAAAGTCTACAGATACAAAATGCCATTCCGACATTTTTGCAGGCAATATGTTTGGTTATCCAAACCTGATTTTGAGACTATTACTCACGGATGGATATATTGGGCTCGGACAGCTTTTGGTATATTCATTAACGCTCTCCAAACGGATCAAATAAATCGTTTTATTCAGGAAGTGGCACAAACAAACCCGGAAATCCTTATTTCATACCCAAATTATGGCCCAGCGTGGGTGGCATTGAGAGAATTTATACAAAATGAATTTGTTAACACGGCTGAATTATTTAGAGCAATCCACAATGATGTTGATGTTTTAAAAAACAAATTTAGCGTTGATATAGAGTTTGAAAAAATAGGTCTTTCAACGGATGATAATACGAAATCTGATTTATTAAATGACCAAGAAGCGTTTTTATCCCACTTTGTATCTAGTTTGAATTTGGAAAAAGAAAATATTTTTGACATACTTAGCAGGAATATTACCCAATCAGAAACTGAATCGAGGTTCGAAAAGATATTTGGAGGTACTTCATGGTTACTGCACGCGATAAGGCACTGATTAACCAGGTAAAAATAGCAGCATTATCTCTGAGACGAGCATCAATTTGGGTTTCTAGCAAAATACCGCTTAATGTAACCGACAATTTTATTTTTGAATTATATGTATTATTTCGATTAATTTTAGACCTACAAAGCGCTTATAATGTGAAATACATACCTGGCAGTGGAGTAAAGAAAAACAATTTCGCCAAAAATCCCGCGGAAAAACAGGGGCGTCCAAAGTTTGAAATTTACGAAAAACCTTTCAGAAGACTTTTGTGGCAAATATGTTCAGGTACTGAGATAGTTGATAAATTTGGAGATTCACGTGCTCCTGATATATCTTTCCAAACTGCAAACTCGCCTGACACGCCTACGTACCAAGACATAGAAATTATATGGGATGCAAAGTATAAAAAGACCTTTCGCCGTAAGATAACTCATGCCGAATTTTCAACGTTTATGCATTTTATTAACGCATTGAATCTTCGTAATAAGGTAAAACCTAATATTAACCTTGCCGATTTGAGATATTTAGTGGATAATTGCTTAGTTACAAATGGGGAAAAAAGTACTGAATTAGACGTTAGTTGTGCAGATTCAGGCTTGAAAGAAGTAACTTCATTTTATCCGGGTAACACTTTTTCGGTCCGGCCTTGACAATCCGGGCAAAAAGGTTCCTTTATTCGCCTACGGCGCCACGCTCAGGGCTCAGGCGTGAAGTTCAGCTGACGTTTTTATGTTTTAATATGCCTCGGACAAATCGTCATTTTATGATTTCGCTTAACTGATAATAGCTTGATGTTAAGTAATACCTCACTCAGCCTGCGAGGAGTTTCCAACAATAAAAATTTTTGTAATAACCCACATTCAATCCCGAATGGAGCTACAGTATAAATCGAGGCTAATTCGTGTTCATTATTGGTGTCGTTTCTCAGGTTAATTGACCACCCTGTCTCAAGTTAATTGTCCACCCATTTTCTCAGCATAATTTACCACCCCGGTGCACCTG
>JAFGLR010000044.1 GCA_016927955.1 Dehalococcoidales bacterium | reverse complement strand
TTTGTTCTTTATCGTTCAACGTCACATTCATATGGTGACATTTTCACAGAACACTTAAACGGTGACAAAATCATAGAACAATAACAAATACCAAAAAAATAATTGACGGCCTTATCATAATATGCTAGCATACCTAGATAGTCTAGGTAATAAATACAGGGGTGGGTAATGGCTAAAATTGCAGTAGTTACCGATAGCGTGGCAACTATACCGGCTGACCTGGTGAAAAAATATAATATATACGTAGCTCCGGTCCATATTATCTGGGATAAGGTGGATTATAGAGATGGCGTAGATTTGCAGACCGGCGAGTTTTATACCCGGTTGCGTAAATCTAAAACTCTGCCAACAACATCAAGTGCCATACAGGGAGAATTTATACAAATTTTCGAGGCATTACAGGGTAAAGTTGACGGCATCGTAACTTTAGCTTTAACAGGGGCACTGGGAGCTGCCTATAATTCGGCACTGAACGCCAAAGAACTGGTGAAAGGTGTCCCCGTTGAGGTGATTGACACACACACTGCATTTATGGCACAGGGATTCGGTGTAATAGCGGCAGCCAAAGTAGCCGCGGCAGGGGGCAGTATATCAGACGTAACTAAAGCCGCCGAAAAGGTAATTCCAAATACACATGTTTTCTGGGCAATGGATACCCTGGAGTATCTAAGAAAAGGCGGCAGGGTTAGTTTACCTCAGGCAATTCTAGCCTCATGGTTACAGGTCAAACCCATAACAGGCTTAAATAAGGATGGTAAAGTCGAGCCTTTAGCCAGAGTACGCACCAGAGCAAAAGTGATGGACAAACTCCTTGACCTTATGGACGAACGGATATCCGGCAACACTCCGCTACATGTTTCGGTTCTTCATGGCGATGCGTCGGAAGAAGCTGAGAAACTCGAACAAAAAGTAAACGCCAAATATAAACCGGTCGAATTAATACGAAGTGAAATTTCACCTGTAATAGGTACGCATACCGGGCCTGGAACCTTAGGATTGGCTTTTTATAATGAATAGACAGTTAGTTATTGGAAATAAACTTTTCAAGACCTAACAGTCTGGATATAAAGTTGGTATAATATAAGTTGGTAAAAATAAATAATCCATAAAAATAGGTATAATACTACCAAATGGAAGAAATACTATACGACGGCCAGCTATATAAGCAGGCTCTTAAATTAGCCGAATTCCAACTAGAAAAACGGATTGACGAGCTTAACGCACTGAATGTTTTTCCGGTGCCCGACGGTGATACCGGTATCAATATGTACCTCACCATCAAGGCTGCGGCGGCTGATGTAGAAGATTCCACCGCAACTTCAATCAGCGAAGTTTCCGCCAAAGCCGCCAGGGCAGCTCTGTTAGGGGCAAGAGGTAACTCCGGAGTAATACTTTCACAGATATTGCACGGCATGGCGAAAACCATGGAGATGAAAGAACACTTCACTTCTATTGACTTTGCTCAAGCGTTACGAAGTGCATCGGACATGGCTTATCGTTCTATCACTAAACCTGTCGAGGGTACAATTCTTACCGTCATACGTGAGGCCGCTGACATTGCCCATAAACAAGCGGAGCGTGGTGCCAGTTTGAAGCAGACTATTGGAGCCGTCACCAGCCAGGCTAGAGATACCGTAAAAAAGACTCCGGAACTACTGTCTCAACTAAAAGAAGCTGGCGTGGTTGATGCCGGTGGGAAAGGCCTGTATTATTTTTTCCTCGGCATGAAACAATATTTCTCCGGTAAAAATAGTAATTCTATAACCAGAAAGAAAACAGCTAAAGTTAAAGCCATCCAGATTGAAAGAAAGTATGGATTCGACCTACAATTTCTTATTGAAGGTAAGAAATTACCTTTAATGAAACTCAGAAAGACACTGCTAGGCATGGGCGAATCAGTTCTGGTAGTCGGTGATGAGCAGTTAATCAGAGTGCATATTCATACTAAAGATACCCAGTCCGTGTTAGATTACTGTAATAAGCAAGGGCTTTTACGGGATGTTACTCAAGAAGACTTAGACGAGCAAGCTACTCGCTTTTCATCAAAGAAAACCGCCTAGTACCGTCATACCTATCAAAAAATATTTTCTTCTTGTGAATCTGTACGCCTTCCAATAAACTTTTAGCCAGGACGAAAATATGAGGGTAATAAAATGGTCAGGTTGACTTTCTACGGCGGCCTAAACGAAATCGGGACTAATAAAATTCTTCTCGAAGACCAGGATAAAACCTTACTGCTCGATTTCTGCCTTTCCTATAAAAAGCACGGTCTATTTTTCGAAGAATATTTAAAACCACGCAGCGGGTCCGGCCTGTTAGAAATAGTAGATGAAATTAAACCCGAGGTTGCGATACCGATTCATACGGAAAATGCGGAAATCTATCAGACTAAACTAACTGCACAAAAAATTGCTGTAACTTTACTTGATGAGAGCGAGACAATCTCAGTATAAAATATTAACCTATTTAATGTTCGTTATTTTCGAAGGGTCTTTTTCTCCGGGAGAATATTTACCTGCCGATATAACCAGCTTGAAAGCTTCATCTACTGACATCTTCGTTGGTATAATATCCTGTTCTTGTACTATCAGCAAGAATCCCGTAGTAGGATTTGGTGCGGTGGGCACAAAGACGTTGTATTGCTTCTCCCCGTTCTCGAGGATTTCCTCATTAGTGATAAAACCGATAGCTTTCGTTCCTTTATGGGGAAATTCTACGAAAACAACCTTCAGGAACCCATTCTTTGAGGTTCTGGAAAAACTCTCCAGAATTTGTTTAATACCCCGATAGAAAAATCCTACCACCGGTATTTTGTTTATCACATAACGTTCGGCAAAATACAATGCCCTTTTACCGAGAAAATTGCTCACGATAAGTCCGATAATATATATCAATACTATGATAACCCCGAATCCGACACCGGGAATATCTTTATGCCAGAAGAAGAAAATAACTGGTTGGAGAATGTCATCAATCCAGTTGAATAACCATACCAAAGTAAGTGCGATTAAACCGAGTGGAACCATAACCAGCAGCCCGGCCAGGAAATGGCTGCCCAGTTTCTTTAAAATCGACTTCATATTTTTCTTCCCCAGAGGGATCTCTAATAATAGGGATCTCTAATAATATTGTAGAGCAGGACTTGAAGTATATACAATCAGGCTGAACAATGATGGAATCATTAAATACCGAACTTAAAGAGGACTGCCTTAAAGTCCTGCTTTTCCAGCAGGACTTTAAGGTTTAATTAAAGCTGGTACCACCGTTTATTTCACTTTCGTCTACTCATGACGCAGTGCTTCGATAGGGTTCAAACGGGAAGCCTGCCAGGCGGGATAAAAGCCGAAGAACAGACCGATGGCGACAGCAACACCGACAGCTAGACCAACGATATCGGCAGTTACCAGCGTAGTAATAAGCGTTTGGGATATCGCAAAAGAAACGCTCCAGCCCAGGATTATACCGATAATACCCCCTGTAAAAGTGAGAAATACCGCTTCAATCAGAAACTGGCTCCAGATATCACGTTCTTTCGCACCGAGAGCCTTACGAATACCGATCTCTCTTGTTCTCTCAATAACCGAAACAAGCATGATATTCATGACTCCGATACCACCTACCAGTAAAGATATACCGGCAATCGCTCCCAGCAGAATAGTCATATAGCCGCTAATTTGCGAAACTTGGCTGATAATGTCTTCCATAGAGGTTATGCTAAAATCGTCCGTTCCTCCGAGGGCAATCTCATGCCGTTCTTCCAATAAGTAAGTAATATCTTCTTTAGCCTGAGATGAATAATCCTCATCAGCTACTGTTAGGGCAATACTCGATATTACCTCCTCACCACTGCGAATGCGGGTTATGCCGCCTATTTGCTGGAGAGTACTGAGAGGTACTATGACGGCGTTATCAGTACCGGAGATAGACATACCCTTTTCAGCTAAGACACCAATCACTTCGAACTTATAGGCACCGACTCTTATAGACTTACCGATTGGGTCTTCTTCACCGAATAAAGTTTCGGCAACGGTAGCACCTAATATAGCAACGCGGGTACTGTGTTCGTAATCATAAGAGGTTAAAAAATCACCTGAGGCAATCGAAAGATTATGAACGTACTGATATGATGGAGTTGTACCAGTAGTTTGAGCCTGTATATTCTCACTACCATAAACAAGTTGATAGAACTTGGAACTTACCGGAGCGACCGCAGTAACATTAGCTACTTCATTATATATAGCCTCGGCATCTTCTAAAGTAAGCGTTTGAGCACTACCGAAACCGCTTCTTATACCACCTTGCGTACTGAAGCTGGGGCTGATAGTAATAACATTAGCACCGAGACTTTCAATACTCGATAATATTTGGCTGGTCGTGCCTTTACCTACCGACATCAGGGCAATTACGGAAGTAACACCGATAACAACACCGAGAATAGTTAGAAAACTCCGGAGTTTGTGGCCGACTATACCGCTCCAAGCACTAATAATAGGTTCAAATATACTTTTAAAAAACTTTTTTAGAGACTTTCTCATACCTTTTCCTCGGCGGTTATTAGTCCATCCTCGATATGTACGATACGCTGGCAATAATGAGCAATCCTCGCTTCGTGAGTAATCATAACCAGCGTTATATCCCTATCCCGGTGCAAACCGGTTAACATTTCCATTATCTCCGCGCCGTTATGGCTATCCAGGTTACCTGTAGGTTCGTCAGCCAGAATAATCGGCGGCTTTTTAACCAATGCCCGGGCAACGGCCACTCTTTGTTGTTCTCCGCCGGACATCTCACTGGGACGGTGGTGAGCCCTATCGGCCAGGCCGACTTTAGTCAGTGCTTCCAGTGATAGATTTCTGTCGGAAATACCGGCATATCTTAAACCCAGTTCCACATTTGCCAGTGCCGAAAGCTGAGGCAGGAGATTGAATGTCTGGAAGATGAAACCGATTTTCTTAGCTCTAACATCTGCCAGCTCGCTGCGGTTCAGGTTACTGACTTCTCTGCCATCGAGATAGTACTTACCGGAGCTTGGCTTATCCAGACAGCCGATAGTATTGAGCAGGGTAGTTTTACCCGAGCCGGAAGGCCCCATAATCGCCACCATTTCACCTTTACCGATATCGAGGTTAATACCCCTTAATACCTGTAACTCCCTTTTACCCATAGGATAGGTTTTTATAATATTATCAAGTCGTATCATTTCATAACCTCCTACGGCCCCATAAAGAAAGCACCGCCACCGGGTCCGAATGTCGAACTACCGGAAGAAGACGACCGCGTGTAAACCACCTGTTCGCCTTCATCTAGACCATCGACGATTTCAGTATATTTAGAATTGGAAATACCTGTAGTAACCGTTCTTTCAGTCACTACACCATCCTTACTAACATTAACTGTAGAAGCACCTTGGACGATTTTAACAGCCTGGTTGGGAACGTAAATCACATCGGTTCTCTGGTCGATAATAATACTTACCGTAGCCGTTAACCCTTCTCGAAGTTGAACCGAGAGTTCTGTCACCTCTTGGGTTCCACCCTGTCCCGGCATCATGCCTTCCGGTACCTGTCCTGGGATAAATCCTTCCGGCATTTCTCCAGGCGTAAGTCCTTCCGGTATCTGTCCCGGAGTGAATCCTTCGGGTAATTCTCCCGGAGTAAACGAACCTAATTGAGTCGAACCCTGTTGTATAAACTGCTGAGACGATAACTCCACGGTTACCTCGTAACTAACAACCCCCTGTGTTACGGTAGCCGTAGGGGAGATACTGGTGACCTTCGCCGGAATAATAATACCGGACAGTGCGTCTAACTCCACGGTAGCATCACCGTTTAACTTAACGTTCATAATATCAGTCTCGCCAACTAAAATTTCAGCCTTAAATTTATTCGGGTCAACAATGGTGACAACAGCACCGCCTTTATAAATCTCCGAACCTGCTTTCGTGTTAATGGCAATAATCAAGCCGTCGAAAGGAGCCGCCAGTTCAGGATGAGTGGCATTAGCTTCATCGAGAGTACTTTGTGCATCCGTAACATCCTGCTGTGCTTTTGTTAGACCTGTTTCTGCTATTGAAACTGCTGTCCGGGCGTCGATAACATCCAATTTAGCTGACTCTACAGCCTTCTCTGCCGTTATCACGGCTTCCTTGGCTTTATCAACATTCCGGTATGCATCATCAAGCTTAGCACGGGCAAGTTCCAGACTTTGTTCAGCGAGATATAATCTGGTACCGATATGCACATCGTTCGTCGTACCCAAATGGAAATCCAGAAACAGGTCGTTATAATTCATTTCGGCATTAGCTATGTCTATCTGGGCCTGGGTTATTGAACGTTCCTGAACACCTACATTATATTCAGCATCATCGACAGCCTTCTCCGCGGTGATAACTGCATCTTCCTGCCTGGTAACATTTCTCTCGGCACTGGATAAATTCTGTTCTGCCTGAGTCAACGCCTGTTGCCGGGTTACCAGAGCACTTTCCAGATTGGTAATTTTTTGCTGCCATTCTGTCATATCCAATCGGGCGACGACGTCTCCTTCAGTGACTGAATCACCGATATCAACGAGAACTTCGGCAACCGTACCGCCGGTATCAAAAGAAAGCTCCTCCTCCTGGGAATAAGCCAGATTACCTACTGCACTAATATCAACCGTAATGTCACCACGCTGAGCCGTAACAGTCAGTTCTTGTGCAGTATCTGTCGTTGTTTTCGAGGCACAACTGGCCAGCAATGTTACCAGTAATGCCACCGTTAATATTATTACTAATATAGATACAATTTTCTTTTTATTCACGGGAGTTCTCCTTCTTATTTGCTGTTATTACCGGGAATTATAAAAGTAAAACGGCTGCCCTTACCCAGCTCACTTTGTGCCTCAATAGTGCCTCCATGAGCTTCGACGAGCCTCCTAGCAATAGTCAAACCCAGGCCGCTACCGCCGGTCGCCCGGTTGCGCGACGGGTCAACACGATAATAGCGCTCAAAAATATTCGGCAAATCAGCCTTGGGAATACCTTCCCCGGTATCACTAATTGAAATTTTTATGCCATCCTCTAATAATTCTACGGTTACTCTAATAGTCCCGCCACTGCCCGTATGTTTTACGGCATTATCGATTAGATTACGCAACACCTGGCCGATACGGCGTTTGTCTATATTCACCGGAGGCAAGTTATCAGGTATTTCGGTCAATATAGAAAGGCCCCTTGTCTCAATATGAGCCTGCATCGCCACAGCATGTTTAATAACTTCGGCAATATCCTCCGGCTGCAAATCTAATTTCAATTCCCCCGAGTCTGCCAGGGTTAAGTCCTGTAAATCATCGATAAGATTGGAAAGCTGCATCGTTTCTTCGTAGAGAATATCCATCGTATTCGGTTCGGGCTTAACCACGCCGTCACGTATAGCCTCCAGATAGCCACGGATATTTGAGATGGGAGTACGTAGTTCATGAGCTGAATCTGCTACCATATTGCGGCGTAATTTTTCTGTGCGTTCTAATTCACCGGCCATAGAGTTAAACGTATTAGTCAGCTTGCCGAGTTCGTCTTTGCCTTGATATTCAACTCTCTGGGATAAATCGCCCTGACCTAAACGTTGTGCGGCTTTAGTCAACGCTCTTACCGGAGCTGTAATATGACGGGCTAAAAAGAAAGTTATAATAAGGGCAATACCTGCCGCAAGGAGCGCCCCCCATAATAAGAAACGATTTATGGCTACGGCAAGACCGAGTGTCGAAGCTAAATCATTGCCTGCTGGCAAAGCCCAAAATACACCTAATATTATCTGAGTCCCGGGAAGCCTAACCGGATTAGCCAGAGCATCAGTTTCATATTTCTGACCTTCCAGCTTGCCCTCAGAATCGACTATTACAACACCGTTTATATCCGCTAAGATAATACGTTCGCTATCCAATTCACCCAATTTTTGAAGTAATGGTTGAATACCATCCCAACTCCCAACTGTAAAATAATAACGGGAAAGGACAGCTTCTACCCTTGAGATAAGAATCTGTTTTCTAATCTGCTCTAACTCTCTTATCTGACCGCTGGCTTTCTGGCTGACAAAAAAATATACCGTTCCGATAGTTACCAATATTATAGCGACAAAAGCTATCAGCAACCGGAAACGGAGGCTGTAAATCACCGGTCTTCACCCCCGAACTTGTAGCCCGTGCCGTAGACAGTTTGAATATAAACAGGGTGATTGGGGTCAGGTTCCATTTTACGGCGTAAGTTCAGGATGTGAACATCGATAGTCCGGTCGAATCCTTCAAAATCGTACCCCATTGCTTTCCCGATTAATTGAGCCCGGCTAAATACTCTGCCGGGTTCTCTTATGAGAACCCCCAGTAATTTAAACTCTATCGGTGTGAGTTGTAAATTTTCCCCTTCCAGAGTAGCTTCATGGTTTAAAATATTCACTGTCAATTTACCATGTTGGATTTCAGATGGTCCCCGTTCAATATACTCTTCAGGCAAGCGCCTTAACACCGCTCTGACCCTGGCTGCAAGTTCTTTGGGACTAAAAGGCTTGGTGACGTAGTCGTCGGCACCCAAACTAAGACCGGTCAGCCGGTCTTCTTCAGTCGTTTTAGCAGTAAGCATAATAATCGGCACATCGGATTCCGCACGAAGGGTACGGCAAATAGTTAACCCATCGATACCCGGTAACATCAAGTCCAACACAATCAAATCAGGATGAGCTTCGCGGGCTAACCGTAATGCTTCATCACCTTCATATGCGGTAATTACACGGTGGCCGTCCCGGCTTAAATACAGCCGGACTAATTCCACTGTGTTTACATCATCATCGACGACCAGGACTCTCTTACCAACCATAAACTACTATTAAACCTTATCAAACAATTATTAAGGAATTATTAATTCAATTATAATTCTGCGGCTTAATAGAAAGCCACTTGGGCGAATAATAACTATCCTCTGTATCATAAATAGCATAAGCCGACCCTTTAATATAATATTAATTCAATAGTGATGGTATTATTACCTATTGAACCGGATAGACGTTGCCTATATCATAGTGTTACGGCAATATTTATGGAGGTGTAATGTGTACCGCTTAAACCTGCGAACGGCTCAGACAGTTGAATTTACTGATATTACCGGTGAAGTTCAGCATATAGTAGAGGCTAGTGGCGTCAAGGACGGAATATGTCATATTTATATTCCGCATACTACCGCAGGGGTAACCGTAAACGAACACGCCGACCCGAGTGTGGTTAAAGATATTTGTATGGCATTAGAAAGAATCGTCTCCCGGAAAGATAATTACCGCCATAGTGAAGGTAACTCGCCAGCACATATTAAAGCCAGCCTGTTCGGCAGTTCGCAAACGGTTTTTATCGAAAAGGGCAAATTGGTTCTCGGTACGTGGCAGGGCATCTTTTTCTGTGAGTTCGACGGACCGCGTGACCGCACGGTATTGGTTAAAGCAATGTCCGGATGAGGAAAAAAATAATCTGTTTTAAGTTTTTTAGCAAGACATGAAGGCCACCAGCTCCACCTTCCTGCAATAGTAGCTAGAGCCGGTACCAATATCGCCCGCACTAAAAAAGTATCAATGAGAACGCCGATAGCTATCGGCGCCCCGATTTGCAGAACCATCGGCAGGGGAGAAGCAGCCAGTGTGGCAAAAGTACCTGCCAGAATAATGCCGCAGGAAGTAATCACACCACCGGTATTGGCAACAGCATACTGAACCGCCTCTTTAAGGGGACGTTTTTCAGACTCCTCCCGGATACGGGAAACTAAAAAGATGTTATAATCCGCACCTACTGCCGCCAGCATTACAAAAACGAAGACAGGCAGCAAGTAGACAAGGTTATCTCCTTTTAATACATCGATAAACAGCCAGGCGGTAATCCCCAACGTCGCTCCGAAGTTAAACAATACCGTCAATACCATATAAAGCGGAGCCAGCAGACTGCGGAGCAAAATAATAATTACCAGTAAAATACCGATGCTGGTAATTATTAGGACAAGAATGAAGTCAGTATTAGAGGTCTCCAGCATATCGGCATGAGTAGCCAGCTCGCCGCCTATGTAGTGGGCAGCTCCGGATAAACCCGAGTTATCAATTAGTTTCGTTACTGCCGTTCGCACACTGGTTACAGTTTCAGAAGAATTATCTGCATACGGGTCGGTACTTAAGATTAAATTAATACGGGTAACGGTTCCGTCAGTTGAAAAATAAGTCGTCTTCAACCAATCGATAAAAGAGCTGTCGCCATTTAACTCGAATTCATTACTCAAAGAAGTGAGGTAATTACCGGTTTCAGTTAACGCCGTTTGTAATTGAGGTACAAGCGCCATTTGCTCAGCCGTCGAAGCATTAGATAAGCTTGTTAAAATAGCCTGAATTCGTTGGAGTTCGCCAATTACTCCGGTAAAATTGGTGCTTTGCGTTATGCCGGAATAACGGAATGCGAGTTCCGTTAATTCACCGGATAGCGACTCCAGTGAAGCAGGTAAAGCAGCTATTTGTGCTATATTGGGCAGGGCATTACTTGACATAATATTTATATTACTAAACTTTTTACCAAGGTTATTAAGCTGACTGCTCGGCGCGGCAAAATAATCAACCCGGGAAATACCTTCCACTTCTCCGAGAGACTGACTGATTTGTTCAATCGTATTTAAAGAATTACGGTCTAACAGGGTACCGTCGGGAGATTGAATTACCAGATATAGAGGTGACAGGTCTCCCATGGGGAAATGGTCGCGAATCACGTTCAAACCTTCCGCGGATTCGACGTTTTTGGGTAATTGGGATAAAACGTTGGCGGACAGTTTGAAATTAGGCAGAGCAATATAGGGCAGTGCCAGAACTATAATGATCGGCACAGCAGCAATTATCGGATGTTTCGATACCCACTTTCCGATATGACCCCAACTCAACCTACCCGGTCGTTTAACGCTGGCTGATGACACCGAAGGCCAAAAAAGATAGCGCCCGAAGACTCCCATTAACGCCGGTACCAAGGTCAATCCCGCCGCCAGGGTTACCATAATACCAATAGCCAGTGCCCAACCGGAAGTTTTTGTCATTCCGAAACGTGAAATACCAAGACAAAGAAAGGCAATAATTACGGTAATCGCGCTGGCGAGAATAATCGGCCCGATACGTTTCATCGTGTTTGAAATCGGGTGATTGTTCTGCCCATGATGCAGTTCTTCCCGAAAACGGGAGACAATAAATAGGCAGTAATCCGTACCGACGCCAAAAATTGTTACTACCAGATAAGCATCTATAATAGTGGAAACACCTATTCCGGCACCTGCTAAAAAGCCTACAATACCTTTTGCGGTCAAGTAACTGATACCGATGGTAATTAAAGGTACCAGAAAGGCTATCGGGGAACGATAGATTATCAATAATAAAACGACAACCAGGATAATGGTTACCAGGGTAGTACGGCTGATGGTATTTTGCACGGAGTTAAACAGGTCCTGCATTAAACCGGCCGTTCCGGTAACATAAAATGTCGTTCCGGACTGCATATCTAATTCGGTCCTGATACCATTTACAGCCTGTGCCGCCGCGTCATCAAGAGCCGGTATGGATAACTCCACTGTCATCAGCATCGTAGTGTTATCCGTACTGACCAAAGTAGAATTCAGGGCATCGTTTTCGAAAACTGATATAACACCGCTGACGGCTGAAGGAGCACCAGATGAAACCAACCAGTCATGAATCGCCTCAGCCCGGTCCATATCCTGTTGGCTAAGTCCGTATTCGTTATAGGTTACTATTATAAGACTGGAGGTATCTTCGTTGACATCACCGAATTTGGAGTCTATTAAATTACGCGCCTGTGCCGATTCCGTATTTTGTGGTAGAAACTGGCCCTGGTCGGTGATACCAACTTCGGATAGACTGGGTGCGGTAATTACTAAAATTACGGTTAGAATAACCCAACCAGCAATAATAATATAACTGTATTTTTGAGCAATCTGGCCCAGTTTTGCAAACATTGGAGTATTTATATTATAGTCATCAAAACTTTCCTGTGTCTAACACTGGATACTAAAGAGACAGTTCCCACCGGCACCATTTATCGAACTGCCGGGCGTCAGGCGGGGCATGCCGGCACTTTACCTTCGCCCGGGGTTCAATAACTTTAGCAATGCTGGAAAGTAAAGTCAGCTTCATCTTTTTACAGGGAAATGCGGGTTTATGGTTAGCTGTTCTGCTTTCTTGAACAGCACACTGCGAATAGTAAAAGATGATTCTTTCCGAACTTTCAGATTCTATTTCGAAAAGGGGAGAGGCGAGCTGCCAGCTCATCATACTTAACGTAATCAACACCGAATTAAGCCCACCTTCGAGATTCAATACCCTTTTTATCCGTTTCGCTTCCAATACGGCTTGCTTTTCCCAATTCAGCAAATCAATTTTAATAGCGGTATCCAGACCGCATTCAGCCTCAGTATTACCAAACCATAGCCCGTCAAGGGTTTGCCAGTTACGAGAATACATTTTTATCAATTCAATCAAAGTTTTTTTCGGGAGTTTCTCCAGTTGAATCCTGTCCATCATTAAGACCATCCTGTTCTTTACGCATATGCCATTAGTTTAAAATTGTCTCGGAATACGAAAACAATTGAACCAATGCCAGAAGCATTTTTATACCGGCGGTTTTACGTCGCCGCTAAATCTATGCCATAATTTACTAAAAGCACTATCGGAAGGATAATACCGCCTCATTGAATAATAAATTTATTTTGAATTTTACACCCACCGGCATCATTCCGACAAAAAAAATGACGCCGTACGTACCGGTATCGCCAGATGAAATAATTAACGATGTGATTACCGCAGCTAACCTGGGTGCGAATATGGTCCATCTCCATGCCCGAGACCCAAAGACGGGCAAACCAGTGTATCAAAAAGAAGTCTATGCGGAAATCATTCGCGGCATCAAAAGAAAATATAAAAATTTAGTTGTATGCGTCTCAACGTCAGGCCGGGTTTTCCACGATTTTAAAAAAAGGTCGGACTGCTTACAATTGGAAGGGGATCTAAAGCCTGATTTCGCCAGTCTAACCTTAAGTTCTTTAAATTTCAATAAAGAAGCCAGTATTAATTCACCGCAAATAATTCAGGAATTAGCCCGCCTGATGCTGGAAAAAGGTATCAGGCCGGAGATGGAAGTCTTTGATTTGGGGATGATTAATTATGCCCGGTACCTGATAGGCAAAGGTCTCATAAAGCCGCCGTATTATTTTAGTATTATCCTTGGCAATATTGCCTGTGCCCAGGCTGATATCACGCATCTCGGATTGATGATAAAAGAACTACCGGAGGGTTCTCTATGGTCGGTTGGCGGGGTAGGCAACTCTCAATTAGCAATGAATATAATGGCTCTTACTGCCGGCGGCGGCGTCCGCATCGGACTGGAAGATAATATCTGGTACGATACCGAGCGGACACGGCTGGCCACTAACCACGACCTTGTCAAGCGTGTTCTTACTATCGCCGGAGCAATGGGTAAACAACCGCTGGATATAGAGGAGACTCGAAATCTTCTGGGATTATAACTTGGCTCAATGTTAAATAAGACTATAAAGTTTATTAGAGATAGAGTAAGAAACCACCTAATATTCCTGTCTATTTTTCATTTATTAGAAAAATTCGGCATTAAACTTGTTCTGTATTACCTAACCCTTGAGTCTCTCGATAATAAGGAAACATCGCATCCGGTGCCAGAGTTAAATCCTATTACATATAACTTTTTATCAGCCGCCGAATTAGCGGACTTATTTTCCCAACCTGGCATGAAATATTTCAAAAAGGAAGCTGTAAAACGACAGGCCAAAGGGTGTTTATGTTTCGCCTTAAAACACCACCATGATTGCGCAGCCTATATGTGGTGTAACCTGCGTGAATGCAATAGTGACCTCGTTCCGTTTCCCCTCAATAGCGGTGAAGCTTACCTCTTAGGAGCCAGAACAATGGACGCCTACCGGGGGAAAAACCTGGCTCCTTTCATAAGATATGAGTTATATAAAAAGTTAGTTAAAATGGGATACACCAGATTTTACAGTACTACAGAATATTTCAACGCTTCGGCGGTTAATTTTAAAAGAAAATTAAAAGCCCGGCATATTAAACTCTGCCTGTATTTTGGCCTATTTAATAAACCAATATTCAACCTAGCGTTAAGAAAATATTCACTGACCTACAAGTAATGATTACATCAGTAAGATAAGAAGATACAACCAGATTTCGGTTACTTCAAAATAGTGAACATGGAATTTTAGCTATAATTGATTGAATTATGAAAATCCTTAGAAGAATTTTAGTGCCAATTTAACACCAGGGTAATTAAACCAAACAGGTTATATATAACAATATTGTAATCCCAACTTTTAAAGGAAATGCGTTATATTACTACGTTTCTCCATTGCTA
>JAFGLR010000043.1 GCA_016927955.1 Dehalococcoidales bacterium | reverse complement strand
TAAAGGGCTTACCGCCCGCTATTCACCGACGACAAGCCCTTACTGCCCTATAATAAAAGTGTCTAACTTTTGGGGGTCACTTCAAAAAACCCGCCCTTTTCATAACGGTTTATGGTGGGTGGCACCCACCATATAGATTATAATTTCACGACTTTAGCGGTGTAGAGGTCGGGAATAGCCAGTAGTTTTTTCAATCGGACCGCCGGTAACGGCTCATCCAGAGCGAGCACCATCAAGGCCTGTCCTCTCGGTTTCAAGCGGCTGACCTGCATGGCACTAATATTTATATCGGCATCACCGGTAACCTTACCCACCGAACCAAGTAAACCGGGACGGTCCAGATGGTCGCAGAACATAAAATAAGCCCCGGACGGCTCGATGTCAATCCAGTAGTCGTTATACTGTACGATGTGGGTCTCGTTACGCAGTACCGTACCGGAAACGGTGATTTTACCCTTGCTGGTGGTCACTTCAATATTAATCAAACTGGCATAGTTCTGGCACGACGGGGTTTTTTGTTCCACTACGGAAAGACCACGCTGGGCAGCCAGGAAATCAGCATTAATCAGGTTGACTCTTTCCTCGCTGACACCTTCGAGAATGCCGCCTAAAACAGCCGCTTTGATAACCTTGGAATCGAAGCTGGAAATCTCACCTTCATAGTTGATGCGGATAGTTTTCATCTGGCCTTCGATAAGCTGGCTGACCATCCTGCCCAATGTCGTGCCGACTTTGATAAACGGCGAAAGAACGGACATTACCTCAGGAGAAACCAGCGGAGCGTTGACCGCATATCTCGGCGAGCAACCGTTAAAGACATCGATAATCTGCACGACGACGTCGTGAGCCGCGGTAACCTGAGCCTCTGCCGTGGAAGCTCCCAGATGCGGAGTGACGATAATATTATTTTCTTCAAAAAGGATACTTTTAGTGGTAGGCTCCTGAGTAAAAACATCGATAGCCGCACCGGCGATTTTCTTCTCCCGGACGGCTTTTACCAGTGCCTCCTCATCAATCAGGCCGCCGCGGGCAGTGTTGATAATACGGGCGTTCGGTTTAAGCATGGCTATTTCTTTAGTCCCGATAAAACCCTTGGTCTGGGCATTCATCGGAATGTGTAAAGAAATAAAATCGGACTGTTTGAGTATTTGTTCCAGGGGTACCAGTTCGATTTGCATGTTACCGGCCCGGTCGGCAGAAATAAAGGGGTCGTAACCTAATATTTTCATTTCAAAGCCGATTGCCCGGCGGGCCACGGCGGAACCGACATTGCCCAGGCCGACAACGCCGAGTGTTTTACCGCGCAATTCACTGCCGGTGAATTTAGTCCGTTCCCAGACACCGGATTTAAGTAAAGCATTAGCCTGCGGGATATGGCGGGCTAATGCCAGCATCAGGGCGAAAGCATGCTCGGCGGCGGAAATAGTATTGCCGGTAGGGGCATTGACCACCATGATGCCGCGTTTGGTAGCTTCCGGGACATCGACATTATCGATACCCACGCCGGCACGGGCGATAATCTGTAATTTCTTGCCTGCCTCAATGACTTCTTTAGTAACCTTAGTCTGACTGCGTACCAGCAGGGCATCGTAATCCCCGATGATAGATAGCAGTTCATCCGGTTTACACCCGAATTTCAGGTCGACCTGAGCGTAATCTCTTAACGGCTCAATGCCTTGTTCCGGTACGTGGTCGGTAATTAAGACCTTCATATAACACCCCTTATAAATGAGTCCGAAACTCAAAGTACGAAATCCGCGTGACAAATTCGCAATTCAAATTACAGACTAATACTTATACACTATCTGGTAAAACCGGCCTGAGGTAATGCCAGTTTCAGGTTAGCGATCACATCTGTGATGTCCTCGACGCTGACATAGCCCAGGTGTCCGATGCGGAAAATCTTGCCTTCCAGAGCACCCTGGCCTCCGGCGAGAACAATCTTATATTGGTCGCGCATAATCTGGGTCAGTTTTTTCGTATCCAGACCGTTGGTTCCCATAACCCCGGTAACGGTGTTGGAAGCAATTTTCTCATCCTTGACTAGAAGGGTTAAGCCTAACTCTTTCAGTCCTTCACGGGCAGTCTTAGCAATTAAAGCATGCCGGGCGAAGATATTCTGGATACCTTCCTTAAGCATCATATCCAGCGCCACCTGGAAGCCGAAAATAATGGATACGGCCGGCGTCCAGGGATTTTCCCATTTTGCCAGTTTATCTTTGGCTTTTCCCAAATCAAGATAAAAGCGGGGCATTTTGGCATTCGCATAAGCCTGCCAGGCTTCCTGGCTGACGCTTAACATTACCATACCGGGCGGTACCATCCAGCCTTTTTGGGAGCCGGAAATCGCTACATCGATTTTAAGCTCATCGACCGGCAGGTCAATAGAGCCGATACTGCTAACGCCATCGACCACTAAAAGCTTGCCCGCATCCTTAACAATCGGAGCGATGGTTTTCAGGTCGTTGGTGACGGAAGTAGATGTCTCGTTATGGGTAATGATAACGCCTTTAACATCCGGGTTATCCTGTAGCACTTTTTTAACAGCCTCCGGGTTGGCGGCCTGTCCCATCTCGAATTTGAGAGGAATGACATTAGCTCCATAAGTCTTAGCAATACTGATAAAACGGTCGCCGAAGACACCGATGCTGACACCAAGAATTTTATCTCCGGGAGAAAAGAAATTAACGATGGCAGCTTCCAGACCACCCGTACCGGCACAGGTTAAGATAAGCAAGTCATTCTTAGTTTGGAAAAATACTTTAATTTTTTCCGTAATATCCTGGAATATTTTGTGAAATTCGGGACCGCGGTGATTAATCATCTGGCGAGAAATGGCCTGCATGACCTCCGGGGGTAAGGGGGTCGGTCCGGGGATACGTAGCTGCTCCATAATATTCTCCTTAATACACTATTTTCTTTTGTATTTATATTTTATCAGGTTAGGTGCTTTTAACAAAATATCTTTTTGAGGGATATTTATAAAAAACTCCCTCCTTTGGGGAAAAACAGCATTAAGGAGGGAGTTTTAAAGTTTTGTTTAATCGCCGATGATAATTTTAAAAAACCGGTGTTTGCCTACCTTTACGACGCTGCCGTTTTTAACCTCGGCGGTGAAATCCGAAATCCTTTCGCCATCAATTTCGATGGCGCCCTGTTTAATCAACCGGACGGCCTCACTGGAACTGGCGGCCGAACCGGCAGCAACCAATAGTTTACGTAAATCGGGAGTGGTAATGTCGCTCTTAATCTCCGGCATATTATCCGGGATTTCCTTCTGCTGGTGAACTTTGGTGAAATTTGCCTCGGCACCGGCAGCTTCTTTTTCGTCGTATAATTGAGCGACCAACTCATAGGCCAGCTTTTTCTTCAGAACCATCGGGTTAACCGCGCTGCTTCCGATTTGCCGGCGGAATTCAGCCAGTTCATCAGCCGGGACATCGGTCAGCAGTTCGAAATAAGTGAGAATCATGTTATCGGCGAGTGACATCGTCTTACCGTAAATATCATTGGGGGCTTCCGCCACACCGATATAGTTGCCCAGGCTTTTACTCATTTTTTTAGAGCCATCGGTGCCTACCAGCAAAGGAGTCATGAAAACCTGTTGCGGTTTTTGCCCTATCATCGTCTGTAGTTCCCGCCCGACCAAGAGGTTAAACTTCTGGTCGGTGCCGCCGAATTCGACATCAGATTGGATAGCCACCGAATCATAAGCCTGCAGAAGAGGGTAAAGCAGTTCGGTAATCGCAATCGGACTGCCCTCACTGAACCGTTTGCTGAAATCCTCCCGGGCCAGGAACTGGGCAACGGTAAATTTACTGGTCAAGCTGACGACATCGGCGAGGCTAAACTTCCCAAACCACTCGCTCTGCCACTTAATTTCGGTCTTGTCTTTATCGACGACCCGGAAAAATTGCTGCATATAGGTTTCGGCGTTAGCTTTGACCTGCTCGGCAGAAAGCATTTTCCGCGTTGCAGACCTTCCGCTCGGGTCACCGATTTGGGCTGTCCAGTCGCCGACAATCAGGATAACCTGATGGCCAAGTTCCTGAAACTGCCGTAATTTTCTAAATACAACCATATGCCCGACATGGATATCGGGAGCACTGGGGTCGAGTCCCAATTTCAAGCGCAGCTTTTTGCCTGATTTAAGGGCAGCCCGGAGTTCGGATTCCACGATGACCTCCGCGACACCCCTGCTTAATACATATTCGATATCGGTAATTATATTTTGAGCCATATTACTTATTACCCAATGAATTCAGGATATTTTTGCTCTGTTTTACATCCTCGGTCATTTGCTTAACCAATTCATCGACCGAGCTAAATTTCTTTTCATCCCGGAGCTTGGTAATAAAATCAACTCTAAGTTCTTTGCCGTAGATATCTTTCTCGAAGTCCATAATAAAGACCTCGATGGTACGGCGTCCCTCAGTGAAGGTAGGGCGGATGCCAATGTTAGTTACAGACTGGTAGGTCTTACCGCCGATGTGCGCCAGTGTAGCATAAATACCGAAGGGCGGCAATGCCTGCCGGGGATGGACATCGAGGTTAGCGGTAGGGAAACCCAGCTTCCGTCCACGCTTTTCGCCCTGGACGACCTTGCCGGTAAAGCTGAAGTAGTGGCCGGTGAAACTTTCCACCCGTTTCATATTACCGTCGGCCAGAGCCTTACGTATGGCGGTACTGCTGACCGTCTCGTGATTAACTTCAACGGGCGGTACGGTTGTGATACTGAAACCCATTTCCTGCCCGACCCGGCGTAAATATTCGATGTTACCCTTACGGCCTTTGCCCAGGGCAAAATCCGGGCCGACGACCAGACTGCACATTTTCAAATATTCTTTCAGGAGGCCGGCGAAGTCCCGGGCTTCGAGAGCGGCCAGCGCCGGATTGAAAGTAAGTGTTACCACAAGGTCGATGCCTTCAGCTTTAAGCAGTTTAATACGCTGGTTAAGGCTGGTAAGGTAAGGTAACGACTTATTCGGAGAGAGCAGTTCATCGGGATGATAGCGGAAGGTGACGACACAGGACAGGGCATTCAACTGTTTAGCCTGAGCCTTAATTTCCGAGAGCAGGGCTTTATGCCCCAGGTGCACGCCATCGAAAACGCCGATGGTGAGCACGGTTTCTTTCGCCGGAGCAGCCTGAGCTAATTCCTGTTCAACCTGTGTCATACTGGTTTTTAACGTTCGCCGGTAGGGTTTATTTTAAAGCTAAAACTAAGCGGTAAACGTAGCTAAAATATAACATAACGGAGCGTTTTGAAGCAAATAAACCGAAGATAAATCCCAAATTCCAAAATACAAACTGTATTTGTTACCTCTCATTCATTCCCGTTATAATCAGGTTGTGAAAATAAGGGAACTGCATAGATGGGATGTCAGCCCAACCGAGGCTGTAAAAATACAAAGGACTCTGGCGGCACAGGTTAGCCGCCGTAATGAATTAAGTAAGCCGCGGTATATTGCCGGGGTGGATATTTCTTCCGGTCGGGCTATAGATACAGCGACGGCAGCCGTGGTGGTTTTAAGTTACCCGGAGTTAGTTTTGGTAGACTCCAGCGTGATTCAGATAGAGACTACTTTTCCTTACGTGCCGGGGCTATTGTCATTCCGGGAGACGCCGTTAGTTATAAAAGCATATGAAAAATTGAAAAAGGAACCTGATTTAATACTGGTGGACGGGCAGGGTATCGCCCACCCGCGGCGAATGGGTTTTGCGTCGCATTTAGGTCTGGTACTTGATAAACCGACTATCGGCTGTGCCAAATCGCTGTTAACCGGAGAACATGACGAACTTGCGGAAAAAGCGGGCAGTTATACCGAAATTATCGATAATGGGGAAGTTATCGGGGCGGTTGTTCGTACGGCTGACGGGGTAAAGCCGGTCTACGTATCTATCGGGCACCGGGTGGATTTACCGGCGGCGATTCACTGGGCACTAGCCTGCTGCCGGGAGTACCGGATCCCGAAACCTCTCCGGCTAGCACATCAAGCAGCGTACAGCAGTTTGAAGAGTGGCAAGATAACGTAGTAATATTGGATAAGGAAAGATTAGAGAATTTATATTAAGTTGAGTCCCACTCCCACCTTACGCCTCTGCGGAAGAGGTAATCGGAGCACCTAGTTTATTAGTACGGCCTGAGTTTGTGATTAATTGTGATGGAATAACTTCTGTTATTCCTTGTGGTGAGGATATATTGTAACTTTTTGTCTAATGGTATATAAATTAGAGTAAAAAGCCATAAATAATATTTACATAGATTATTCTTTATGCTAAGATAGGCATAATCCAAATTGGTTTGAGTATAAGACCAAATAACAATCCCCTTGGATTATTATTTAATAGTATTTATTGTTAACTAAAAATTTCAGGTATACTGATAACCGGCAATATATTTAGCTTATTTAAAATCTAGAGTTATGGTAATTAGCTCTTATATTATTAATGTGATAAAAAGGAGAGAATAAATGGAAACTACAAACCTTAAAGAG
>JAFGLR010000042.1 GCA_016927955.1 Dehalococcoidales bacterium | reverse complement strand
GCCTACTTTAGCCTCCGGAGTCAGCCAGATACTGATGCGGCGGGAAATACCTCCGATTTCTACGTCGGCTTCTTTCCCTTCTATATTCTTAATTAACGACGGTATTGCCAGACACATTGTAATAACCTCAATAATAAAAGCTCAAAACTCAAAAATACTCTTAATTCATTAATCATTAATTTTAAATCAATTTTTATTATACCATTCAATTTAATTTTATTCGGAATTCTGTGCTATCACCGCCTGCCCGAGCGAAATACCCCCGTCATTACACGGCACGAGGTGATGGGTGAATACTTTAAAACCCTCTTTTTGCAGGGCTGACAGAGTAAGTCTATGCAATAGGCGGTTTTGAAAAACTCCGCCGCTCAACGCGATTTGATTAAGACCGGTGTCTTTTTTTAATAACAAAGACATCTGCAAAATAATCTCCGCCACAGTATTATGAAATTTTAAGGAAATTACCGGCACCGGAATACCGTCTTTAATATCGTTCATTACCGCTTCGATTAATTCCCCCGGTTTTACTATTTTAACCCGATTACAGGCAATCGTAAACGGATAACTCCCTGATTCAAATATATCATCGGTCGCCGCCATTTCCAATTCGATAGCGGCCTGGGCTTCGTAATCAATCTCCATTCGGATATTCAGGAGAGCGGCAACCGCATCGAAAAGTCTCCCGGCACTCGATGTCAGCGGGGTATTTATCTTTTTCTCTACCTGCTTTTTAATAATCTCATATTCGGCGACAAACCGGGTCAACGGCAGCCCTTCCAGAGAATATCTTTTCCCCAGCAATGTATAAATATAGCTCAATGCCATCCGGTACGGCTTCTTTATGGCCACAGCCCCGCCGGGCAGCGGCACGTTCTCCAGGTGACCGAGCCGCTGAAAACCCTGATTATCGGCTAACAAAAATTCGCCGCCCCAGATATTTCCGTCCGTGCCGTAACCCGTCCCGTCGAAGGCTACGCCCAACACCGGACCTTTAACCCCGTTCTCGACCATACAGCTAACGATATGAGCGTGATGGTGCTGCACCGGCACCATTTTTAGGTTCTGTTTCGCTCCCGTTTCCAGAGCATATTTCGTAGCTAAATATTCCGGGTGCATGTCGTAAGCGATGATTTGCGGCTGAATCCGGAACAGTTTCTTATATAACTCGACGGTATTTTCATAATGTGCCAGAGTTTCCTCATTTTCCAAATCGCCGATATGCTGGCTTAGAAAGGCGTGCCTCTCCCGAGTCAGGCAAAAGGTATTTTTCTCTTCCGCCCCGCAGGCAAGAATTTGTTTTGATTTATTTAAAAGCATAACCGGATGAGGGGCATAACCCCGCGCCCGCCGGATTATCTGCGGCGTACCGTTTTCCACCCGGGCCACGCTATCGTCATATCGGGCGTAAATATCGCGGTTGTGCAGAATAAAATAATCCGCAATCCCGTGTAGTCTTCTTATTGCCTCATCGTTTTCTTTGGCAATCGGCTCTTCGGAGAGGTTCCCGCTGGTCATAATCAGCGGCAAACCGACCTCAGCCAGTAGTAAATGATGCAACGGGGTGTAAGGCAACATGACGCCCAAATATTTATTCCCGGGGGCTACCGAAGGGCAAATTACCGAAGGTTGCCGCCACTTCAATAAAACAATCGGAGCTTCCGGTGATGCCAGTAATTCAGCTTCCGCCAGAGAAACCTTACAATATTTTTCCACTTCGTCCGGATTGGCTGCCATCACCGCAAAGGGTTTGGCCGGCCGATGCTTCCTCTTACGAAGCAAATCAACGGCCTTTTCGTTCGTAGCATCACAGGCGAGCTGGAAGCCACCAAGCCCCCGTACAGCCAAAACCTCGCCATTTTTCAGTAAAATGGCGGCCTTCTTAATCACGTCATTACACTTGACCGGTTTGCCCCGGTTATCCACCAGTTCCAGCCTGGGCCCGCAAACCGGACACGCGTTGGGCTGGGCATGAAAACGGCGGTCTGCCGGATTATCATATTCCTTTTGACACTGCGGACACATTTTAAACTTACGCATCGTCGTCTTGGGACGGTCGTAGGGAATATCTTCGATAATCGTAAAGCGGGGCCCGCAATTGGTACAGTTGGTAAAAGAATAGCGATAACGCCGGTCGGTCGGTGTAAATATCTCTTTCCGGCAATCCTCACAGGTGGCAATGTCCGGCGAAACCGGCTGGTATTGCCCTGTCTCGGTTTCGCTCTCTTTTATGTCAAATGAGACGTAACCGTGAGGTTGGCAAGCCACTGCGCGGACTTTTTCGATACGGGATGCCGGTGGGGCAGCCTTCTTTAATTCCGTGATAAAATCCCGCAGGCTGATTTCGTTGCCTTCGACTTCTATTTCGACACTGCCCGAAGTATTCCGCACCCAGCCCTTGAGTCCGTATTCACCGGCAAGGCGATATACGAACGGCCGGAAGCCGACGCCCTGTACAATGCCGTTTACCGTTATTCTACTCGCCTTCATCGATACACCAGGTTATTTATACCATAAAATAAAAGAGAGGGATGCGTCCCTCTCTTTTCCGATTATGTTAATACCTTCGTTATTAAATTAGACCGTAACCTTCCAACCACTCTTGCGGTAGTCGCGGAACGGACGTAATTCTGTTATCTGGTCGAGTTTACCCTGAGCTTTTAAACGGTCGTATATCAGTACCCAGCCGCAGGGACGTTCCGGACTGAGTTCACATTTACCTTCTTTGGCCCCGCCGCAGGCACCGTTCAGCAAGCCCTTACTGCAACGGGCAACCGGACAAATCCCACCGGT
>JAFGLR010000041.1 GCA_016927955.1 Dehalococcoidales bacterium | reverse complement strand
TTTGCCACTATCCTGATAAATCAGAACCGTTCGACTTGCATGCATAAGGCACACCGCTAGCATTAATCCTGAGCCGGGATCAAACTCTCCAAACAAATATGTATTTCAATATTTATTAATAAATTGATTGGAGCCTTCTTTCCGCTATACAGTTGTTAAGGTGCGCATTTGACAAGAATCATAATAGCACAGCCGCCTCAAGGCTGTCAACAAATTATGCCTGTTTCCAGAATTAATTTTAAAAATATTTTGTTATGTCTACATGGACTACGAAAAGTCTAAAGATTGCTCTTTTGCTCGCGAACCAACAACAGGAGAACCGCACACGCCACTGCAAAACCTCCCATCGCCAGCCAGGCAATTGCGAAAGAGCCCGTCGCATCCACAATAAAACCATATAAAGGAGGCCCGGAAAGGCCTCCCAGTGCCATTATCGTTCCCAGAAAGCCAGAAGCAAACCCGGCCGCTCCCGGTCCGGCCATTTCTCCAAGCATCGTAATGAATATACCCCCGAATCCCAGCGCCGTCGCCCCGATTAATACCATCATGATATATACCAGCCAGTTCCCCGCAGACAGATTACTCCCCAGCACTAAACAGGCGATACCGCTCACTGTTGCCATTATGAGAAACATCGGCTTACGTTTATGGCCAAACCAGCGGTCGCTGATAACTCCGGCTAACGGCTTGCCGACACCTCCGGCAGCCTGGGTTATGGCAAGTAAACCGCCTGCGGCCAGTAAGCTATACTCCAGTCCTTCATTCAGATATAAAACGATGTTATTAATTGAGGAAAATTCAACGACGCTCAGAAAGTATCCGGCCAGAGCGATAATCCATAAATCTCTCGATTTCAATAAAGCACGTAACGCACTGCGATTACCTGTTTTCCCCGGTGAACCGACCGATATCATAACAGCCCCGGGCGGCTCATGATATAAAACTACAAAAACCAGACAAATCACTATCAGGGCAATACCGACTACTAGATAACTACTTTGCCATGACCAGGCAAGGGCAACCGCCGGTAATAAAAGGGCTGCAACGATACCTCCCGCATTGACGGCGGCCTGATTAAATCCCATTACCGTTGCCCGTTCTTTAGCCGGAAACCACGTTAATAAGGCTTTGGATATCGCCGGAAAAACACATCCGTAACCTAAACCGGCAAAAGCTAAAATTATTACCAGCCCCTGGTAGTTGGAGGAAAAATAAACAAGACATACGGTAATACCGCCAAAAACGGAACCTGCCAGTAATACCGGTCTTACCCCGAAGCGGTCCACCAGCCAGCCTGCCGCCAGTAAAACCAGGGCAAAAAGAACTGTATTTGCCGTGGCCAGTAAACCGACCTGTGTATTAGTAATTTGCAGCGATTCTTTAAAAAACGGAGCCAGTGGACCGATGCTCAAGCGCTCCATATTGTATATTAAATAGACCATCCAGGAAATCGCCATGATTATCCAACGGTAATTTGAAGTCTGATTCATAGGTTGCATCGAGGTTCCTGTTTATCTCCTGAGATGGAATATGTAGGCTTAAAAGTATTATAGGTAATGCAAAGGTCAATTCTCAAACAAAATAAAAGCTGATAACCGTTATCTGAAAAACGGTTATCAGCTTGTACGGAACGGCGTTTTTAATTTTACGGTTGAGGTGGAGGTTGGGCTGAGGAAGGCGGCATCGTTACGGGTGGTGCCGTAACAGACCGGTCGAACTCGGGCTTGCCCATAGCAATAATTATGGTAGCGGCAATGCCGCAAGGGAAAAACGTAATAATACTTGCTATAGCCGCAGCAAGCCCTACTCCCCAGTGTTTTCTCTGTATAGAATAAGCACCCCCCACGATACCTAATATGCCGAGTATGGCTAATACGGCACCCGTAGTGCCAAAATAGAGGTTCATTAAATTAGTGAGTGTCTGGAGGTCAAGTGTCTGGAGTTCATGGGAATAATAGTATGGGTCCATCTCATACAACATATCTATGGACGTGCTCATGAAAGCTACTGCTATTAACATACAAAAGGCACCCAGCAGGCCAAAAACCCCCGATACAATGGATAAAACACCGGAAACTGTACCTTTGTTTCCCATAGATACCCCCTTTCTTATTCTCTATTTTACTGCTGAAGCGGGTGCTGAACTGCCGGCGGCACTGCTGCCGGATGGTCAAACTCGGACTTGCCCAGTGAGATTAAGATAATCGCGGCAATACCGCAGGGAAAGAAAGTAATCGTAGCCGCAATAGCTGCGGCCAGTCCCAGTCCCCAGTATTTCCTCTTAATCGAGTAAACGCCACCGATAATTGCCAGTATACCGATTAATATTATAACAACGCCCATCGTCCCATATAAGATATATACAAAATCGAACATACTATCAAAGCCCTTTGTAAAAGGAGTAGATTCAACCTCAGCTATGAAATTAAACATATTATCCATGAAGAATATCATAACGATGTAAAGAGCACCGTACAATAATCCAAAAAAACCGGACACGATTGAGAGAATCCCGGATATCATCCCGTTGTTACCCATAGTTACCTCCCTGTTTTAATAATTTTCGGCAAGTAACTCATAGTATGCCTGAGGATGCTGGCAGGCGGGGCATTCTTTCGGAGCTTCAGGGCCCTCGTGAACGTAACCGCAGTTGGTGCAGTGCCACTTTACGGACTTCTTTTTCTTAAAGACCTCGCCGTCAATTACATTCTTCAATAGCTTGCGGTACCGTTTTTCGTGGAACTCCTCTACTTCGGCGATTTCTTTGAACGAAGTAGCGATAGCCGGGAAGCCCTCTTTCTTCGCCGTCTTCTCAAACTCGGCGTACAGCACGCTCCATTCCAACTTTTCCCCATCCGCGGCGGCTTTGAGATTGGTTTTCGTATCGCCGATAATTCCCGCCGGGTAGGCAGCGGTGATTTCCAGGTCGCCGCCCTTCAGGTATTTGAAGAATATCTCGGCATGCTCTTTTTCGTTACCGGCGGTCTCGGTGAAAATATTGGCAATCTGCTCGTAGCCTGCCTTACGGGCAACACTGGCAAAGAATGTATAGCGGTTTCTCGCCTGTGATTCACCTGCAAATGACTTCAGCAGGTTCTTTTCTGTTTGGGTCCCTTTTAAAGTTTTACTCATTACTTCACCTCCATGTACCTTGATTATCGCCATTTTACCATTTTGTACTGTTTTCGCATAGTCTTTTCTGCCGAAAAATTTTAACCTTTGTGTTTTATATCCGAAAGTCATACAATAATACTTGTGTCTGAACGAGGTCAAACCAGGCCGGCCGATGTAGCTGTACACATCGAACGGCCTATTAAACTACGCCGGGTACTGGGAATACCGGGTCTGTACAGTGCCGCTTACGGAAACGTAGGCTCTTCAATCTACTACGCTCTTGGTGTAGTAGCTATGTCCGCTTTGGGACTGACACCTCTAGTACTCGCATTCTCAGGGATTTTATTTCTTTTCACCGCTTTAACTTATGCCGAAGGAGCCACGATGCTTCCGGAAGCCGGAGGTTCTGGGGCTTTTGCCCGCCGTGCTTTCAATGACATAATCAGTTTCAGTTCGAGTTGGGTATTAATGCTGGACTACCTGGTTACCATCGCCATTTCCGCTTTTTCTGCCGCCAACTACCTCGCCACCTTTTTACCCGTTATCGGGCAAGCTCCTTATAATATGATAACCGCCATAGTTATTATCGCTGTCTTTACTGCTGTCAATATTACCGGCATTAAGGAGTCAGCCCGGCTGAATGTGATATTAGTTGTCTTCGGTATCCTGACGCAGGTTGCCATAGCCGTGGTCGGCGTTATGTTTATTATTAACATCCCCATACTGATTCAGAATGTTCACTGGGGAGTCGCACCGAGCATGCAACAGTTACTCTTCGGTTTATCCATATCGATGATAGGTTATACCGGCATTGAAACGGTGGCTAACCTCGGAAGTGAGACACGCCAGCCGGGGAAGAGAATACCGCGTACGGTCATTATGGTATTCGGAACCGTATTTATAATTTACATCTTTATGTCAATGACTGCTTTGAGTGCTTATCCGGTATATCAATTTGATAATCAATGGGTTACCGGTATTGCCGAGCGATTCCTGAACGACCCGATTATGGGTATAACCCAGGCATTCCCGGAAAGTATCAGAAACATATTCAGCTATTTTGTAGGTTTTCTGGCAGTAGCTATATTACTTATTGCCACAAACGCAGGGATTATCGGAGCCTCAAGATTAACTTATTTTATGGGTTTAAGGCAGCAGTTACCGTCATTTATCAGTTCGGTAAGCACCCGTTCCCGGGTACCTTTGAAAGCGCTTATCATTATTGGAGTGCTGGCAGGCGGACTGGTACTGGTCGGACAGGTTAACATTATGGCCGACCTTTATGCCTTCGGAGCCATGCTGGCATATACGATGGCGCACGTTTCCGTTGTTGCTTTGCGTATCAAAGAGCCGTTACTGGCCCGGCCTTACAAGATGCCCCTGAACATCAAGATTGCCGGTAAAGAGATACCGCTTATGGCTATTCTCGGAGGTCTGGCGACCGCCGCGACCTGGTTCATCGTAGTGTGGACACACGAATACGGCCGGATTGTCGGTTTTGCCTGGCTGGGAGCAGGCCTAATAATCTACGTGTTATACCGTTTCTTCACGAAACGGCCGATTTTAGGGAAACTTG
The DNA here is from genome assembly GCA_016927955.1 of Dehalococcoidales bacterium. GTDB lineage: Bacteria > Chloroflexota > Dehalococcoidia > Dehalococcoidales > JAFGLR01 > JAFGLR01. Next base: position 13,781 of record JAFGLR010000041.1, on the reverse strand, counting down.
AAATTAAGACCCGCGTGAAAATCCGTCGCTAACATCTCGATAATTTCCGGTATTTTTTAGAAACGTCGAATCTGACTTCTGAAATAATACTATTTTCCGGCTCTACCGTAATCATCGGACAACCTGGTCACATCATCCAGTTCCGGGGTAGAAACCTCAAAAATAACGGTATCTTCCAGAGCCTGTAAACGGTGTCTGGTCTTCGGCAGCAAATGAATACAGTCCCCCGGACTAAGCGTGATTGATTGGAGAGATGTTTCACTATCACCGACTTCCATCAGGGCTTTACCCTGCTTGACCAGCATTGTTTCGTCTTTTTTAGAGTGGTATTGCAGGCTTAGACGGCGTCCTTTAGCCACAAAAATGAGTTTCCCGGCATATTGTGGCGTTAAGGCAAAAAGCAGTTCATAGCCCCAGGGTTTTTCGGTTTTACGCGGCAATTCATCCGGCATATTTACACCCCCGCCATCTTTTTGCCGATATTTAATAACCGGTTTACCCGCGCCATACTATCACTTTCGGCATAAATACGTAGTAAAGGCTCCGTCCCGGAAAAGCGGATTAGCAGCCAGCTATTGTCTTCCAAAATAAAACGGAAACCATCCGACTTATCCAATCTGGCTACCGGCACATTATCGATTTTATCCGCCGTTTGTCCCGTAACTCTTTCTATGATATCCTGCCGCCGGTTTTCCGGGAATTCGATATCGATGCGGTGATAAAAATGCGGACCGACCTTTTTATAAAGAGATGTTAATAACTGAGATGGGGTTTTGCCCGTTTTTATCATGAAATCGAGGAAATACAGTGCCGCTAAAATACCGTCACGCTCCGGGACGTGACCGCGGAAGCCGTAGCCGCCGCTTTCTTCCCCGCCAAGCAGGGCATTCTCTTTTAACATTAGCGGAGCGATATATTTAAAACCGACTTTAGTCTTGAATACCGGCACGTTATAGATTTCCCCCAGTTTGTCCAGCATACCGGTCGTCGTGATAGACCTTACGATAGCCCCGCGCTCTTTCCTGACTTCCAGAAAATAAAAGGCTATCAGAGCAAACACCTGAAGCTGAGTGAGGAAGACACCGCTTTCATCGATAATTCCGATACGGTCGGCATCGCCATCGGTCGCCAGTCCCACATTTGCCTTACGTCTCTTCACTGTCAATGAAAGCTTATGCAGGTTTTCTTCAATCGGTTCCGGACGGATACCGGGAAAGGCTGGGTTACGCTCGTTATTAATTTCGTCGATGATTATTTCACTGCCGGACAGGATTCTCTTAAGATAGCCGCTGCCGGCACCATACATTGAATCGACGATTACTCTCAAAGATGCTTTTTTAATAGAATCCAAATCGATAAGTGTATTTATTTTCCGGTAATAGTCCGGGAAAATGCCATAACTTTCGATTAAAGCACGCTTACCGGCTTCATTAAGAGGAACAGACTTAATTTCAGGTTTGTTGAAAATCCGTGCGATATTTTTTTCGACTTGAGCGATAAGTTCGGTCGGAGCACTGGCCCCATCGGAAGACTTTATTTTAAATCCGTTATAGCTTGAGGGATTATGACTGGCCGTAATGACAATAGCCCCGCCTGCTTTTTTGGCGATAACGCCGTAGCTGATGACAGGAGTCGGTGTGGCGGCAGAGCAGAGATATACTTTAATGCCGTTACCAGCCAGCACTTCCGCTGCGGCAGCGGCAAAATCTTCTGAGGCAAACCGGGTATCGTAGCCGATGACGATACCCCTCCCGGCTAAACCGGACTGCTTGAGATAATCGGCCATCGCCTGGGCACAAACCCGGACGTTATCGAAGGTAAAGTCCTGAGCGATAACAGCCCGCCAGCCATCCGTACCGAATTTTATTGGATTGTTTATACTTTCTGCTCCGCCGGTTATTTTTTCCCGAAAACTTCTTTCCGGATAATCTTCGCTTTATCGGTCTTTTCCCATGGTAAATCAAGGTCGTGACGTCCGAAGTGTCCATATGTAGCCGTCTGGCGGTAAATCGGACGCCGCAAATCGAGAGTTTTAATAATAGCCGCCGGGCGCAGGTCGAAATGTTTATTTATTACATCCAGAATGACTTCGTGACTTACCCTGCCGGTACCGAATGTTTCGACCGAAACGGATAAGGGATGGGCTATCCCGATAACATAGGCTATCTGGATTTCCAGACGGTCGGCCAATCCGGCCGCCACCAGATTTTTCGCCACATAGCGCCCCATATATGCCGCAGAGCGGTCGACCTTAGTCGGGTCTTTGCCGGAGAAAGAACCGCCGCCGTGCCGGGCCATACCGCCGTAAGTATCCACCAGCAGCTTACGCCCGGTACAGCCGGTATCGGATACGGGACCACCGACAACGAACTTACCGGTGCCGTTTACGATGAATCTGGTATTTTTATCTATAAGTTCATCCGGTACGATAGGTTTAATTACTTCTCTGATGACATCTTTTTCAATAGTTTTTTCGGCACCGGGATCATGCTGGGCACCGATAACTACACTGTCAATCCGGGCAGGAACACCATTATGGTATTCAACAGTAACCTGAGATTTGCCGTCCGGGCGGAGGTATTTCAGGATTTCATTCTTCCGCACATAAGCCAGACGGCGGGTTAATTTATGGGATAAATCCACCGGTAAAGGCATTAATTCCTCTGTCTCGTTACAGGCAAAACCCACCATCATGCCCTGGTCGCCGGCACCGACTTTGTCCAACTCGTCTTTCGAGCCTTTTTTCGCTTCCCGTGACTTACTTACGCCGACATCAATATCCGGGGACTGACGGTTCAGGGAAACCAGCATACCACAACTCCGGTAATCGAATCCGTATTCGGGATGAGTATAGCCGATATCCTTGATTACTTCCCTTGCTATGTCCGGTATTTCTACGTAACAGGTAGTCGTCACCTCACCCAAAATTATCATTAGACCGTTCGTAACGGCTATTTCACAGGCAACCCGGGAATAAGGGTCGTCCTTCAGCATCACATCCAGAATCGCATCTGCGGTCTGGTCGCAAATTTTATCGGGATGCCCCTCGGTAACCGATTCCGAGGTGAACATATATTTCGGTGATTCATTAAAACAGTTTTCCATCGTTCTCCTTTTAATAGTTCTTAGTTATTAGTCTTTAGTTTTAAGTTTACAAGGAAGTTTATTCTTTTTTAGATTTTTACTTGGTCTTAATTATAAGGCCGACTAATATTTTTTTGACTTCACTCAATTTCGTATTTAATTTAGTATAACCTATATTGTCTAAATATTTCAGTTCCTTAGCCAAAAATAACTGACTATTAATAACTCTTTAAGTTCCTTCTTCCCACGATGCCAGATATTTTTTCTGTTCGCGGGTCAACTTATCTATCTTTACACCCATCGAGGCAAGCTTTAAACGGGCAACCTGTTTATCGATTTCCTCAGGGACCGAATAAACCTTAGTTTTTAATTTGCCTTGATTTTTAACCAGATACTCCAGGCACAACGCCTGGTTAGCAAAGCTCATATCCATCACACTTGCCGGATGGCCTTCTGCCGCTGCCAGATTAATCAATCGGCCTTCGCCAAGTAAATATAGCCGGCGGCCGTCTCTTAAGGTGTATTCATCGATAAAATTGCGAATTTGCCGTTTATTTTTAGCCAGTTTCTCTAATACCGGAATATTAATTTCCACATTGAAATGACCGCTATTAGCCAGAATAGCACCGTCTTTCATTATCTGAAAAGCCTTTTTATCGATGACATTTTTATCGCCGGTAATGGTAACAAAAATATCACCGGTTTTCGCGGCCTGTACCAGCGGCATTACCCGGAAACCATCCATTACCGCTTCGATAGCCTTTAACGGTTCGACTTCACAGACGATAACGTTGGAACCCATTCCTTTGGCCCGCATGGCGAGTCCTTTGCCGCACCAGCCATATCCGATAACTACCACATTTTTCCCCGCCCAGAGAATATTAGTCGCTCTGGTAATACCATCCATAGTGCTTTGCCCTGTACCGTACCGGTTATCGAACAGGTATTTAGTCTGGGCATCGTTTACAGCTATTAAAGGATATTGCAGCTTACCGTCCCGCTCCATACTCCGCAGGCGGATGACGCCCGTAGTTGTTTCTTCGGTACCACCGAATAATTCTTTGATTAAATCTTTCCTTTTCGTGTGCAGTGTCGTAACCAAATCCGCACCGTCATCGACGCTGAGGTTAGGTTTATTATCCAGAGCCGCCATGATATGCTTGTAATAAGTATCGTCGTCCTCACCTTTTATAGCATTGGTGGGAATGCCGTAATCTACCATCGCAGCGGCGACATCATCCTGGGTACTCAAAGGATTCGAGGCACAGACTACCAGTTCGGCACCGCCGTCCTTTAATGCCAGCCCCAGATTCGCCGTTTCGGTAGTAACATGCAAACAGGCGGCAATGCGAATCCCCTTAAATGGTTTCTCTTTTACAAACCGTTCCCGTATCAGTTTCACGACAGGCATCTGCTTTGCAGCCCATTCGATACGCAGGTGGCCTTCCGCAGCCAGTTTCATATCTTTGACATCATAGTTCTTTTTAATAGCCATCATTACATCCTTATGTTTATTCTAGTTATCCGATAAATTTTTTTCTATGTACTCTTTCATTTTTGCCCACTCATCACCGATATCAACTCCAAATGCCGAATTGATGCTTTTCTTAGTAGGAGTAATGCGTATTCGATTTACTTCTTGGGCAAACAGTTCAATATCCGATATGAGAAAACCCAAACAGGAAACCAGTTTATTTCCCGGGAGGGTCATATATGTTAACAGTGCTCTACTCATCAGGTCTATCTTATTAATGATTATCTCGTCGGTATGAGGACTTAATTGGTTCGCATAAGAAATAATCGTATTTACTTCTACCTGTACGTCAGACAACACTTGTAATATATCTGATTCTTCATAAATAATTTGTTTTGCTTTATCAATATCTAATTCTTTATCGTCTTCTTTAACGGCATACTCGCTTATTCTGTTATCTATTAATTTTAATATACGCACCTGCTCGACAAGTCTTTTTGATGCTTCTAAAATCAAATCCCTGCGATCATATAATTCTTGAATAAGCGCCCAAAAACTATATGCATTTCCCTCTAATGAATTATTTTCCGTCATATAATCTCAACTTTAAAGCAGTTATTAGACTGACTATCGATACTTCAATCGGTAAGGACATATTCACTATTATATGCCGTTCGGACGGAACCTCATCAACAAACTCGAATTGTTCTTTTTGCGGCGCGTAAATCTCCCACCGGCCGTCCGAGACCGAGCCCGTTGCTACCCGTTTGTTCAAACGCTCTTTAATAATGTTCTCCGCTAGTACTACTTCTATAATAGCAAAATCAGCCCCCGCAGCGTCGGCTAACTGTTTTGCTTTAAGCCGTTCTTCTTTTTTAATGAAAGAGGCGTCCAGTATTACCGAATCGCCTGATTTGAGAATTTCCCCGGCATCATTGAATATCATGTCATAAGTCCGCCGCGTAAAATCAACAGTATAGATACCGCTACTAAAACCATCGAAATGACGTTCGGTTAGCGGGACTCCCGCTAGTTTCTTCCGGGTCACATCCGAAGAGACAACCGTTAAGCCTAACCTCTTCGCCAGTGCCCGGGCAACCGTACTTTTACCGGTACCCACCAGACCGACTGTGATTAACAGCAGCGGCTTTTTTCGCGTATAGGCATCCGCCAGGTCAAAATATCCGGTTGCTTTCGACTTTGTTTGCTCCCGTTCTGCCTCACTGATATACGGGTCGTCCATCTTAAAACCTTCCACCTTACCCCGGACATAAGCCATATAGGTTTTATAATAACGGACCAGTCTGGATATTTCTTCGTCTTTACTTCGGGTAATATAAGCATTTACAAAGCTGCGGGAAAGGCCGGCGAAGCCGTAATGGTCTAAATCCATCGCCAGAAAACTGACTTCCGAGGCAACATCACAATAACGAAAACGGTCGGTGAACTCGATGCAGTCATAAATGCTGATGCTGTCGGCAAAACAAATATGGGCGGCGTGTAAATCACCGTGGCAGTCTCGTATCCGACCGTCCGCTACCCGTTTATTAAACAGGGCTTCATTTTCTTTAGTGAAGCTGTCCGTAAATTTCTTGATGCGTTCGTATTGCTCTTTAGCGATGGTTTTGCCAATATACTTTTCGGTCTGGGCATAGTTTTCATCGTTGTTGGTACCTATCGCCTTGAGACTGCCGTAATAGCTGATTTCAGGACTGGTCTTAGCTTCAGCATGAAAATCGGCCAGTATCCGCGCCACTTTTTCCACCATTTCCGGCGTAACCTGCTCCTTTTCCAGGAGCACATTCATCATTCTGTCCTGAGGCAGATACCGCATCTTTACCGCATATTCGATAGCCTCATCGCTGCCGCCTAAAATATATTTACCTTTGGATTTGGTAATTTTAACTACTCCGAGATAGGTTTCAGGACTGAGACGGCGGTTTAGTTCGACTTCTTTTTCACAGAAATATTTGCGTTGTGCCAGCGTAGTGTAATCAAGATAACCCAAGTTGACCGGTTTTTTTACTTTATAAACATAGTCACCGGCGATAAAGACGAAGGACATCTGCGTCTGCATCAGTGTTACTTTTTTAGTTGGTTCCGGATAAATCTCCGGCTGTAACATTGCCTGGGCTAATTCCGGTAGAACCGACATCGAAAGGTTAAATCTCCTATCTAATAACGAACAATTACGCGCCAGTTAATATGCCCTTACTACTGGCGGAGGCTACGAAATGTACCCCGATTTTTCCGGGGCTGATTATTTCCGCATTTTCGCCGCTTTTCGCTTTTCTTCCAGCTTCTTTGCCCGGCGGCGATGCTTGATGATAGCTACCTGTTTTCTCTTGTTCATTTATATTAATACCACTATGTTAATATACCGCAAATCAGCTTTTCTTGCTACTTTTTATAGCTATAAAACGAGCTATGGAACGGTCGTAAGTCCGCTCAACATCTGCGGGAAAACAACAGGCCGGCAATTCCTCTCTTTGGAGATGGTAGGCCAAACATTCGCAGCACTTGCCCTTCCGGGCACAAGGCTCATAAGTACAATTACATTTAGCTAAATTTGTTTTCAGATTACATTCCATATTACTTCATGTACTTTTTTTTGATTCTATCGGATAGCCCGGTTAATATGTTCAACGCCTGTTCCGCTCCTTCGACAGATAAACTGGCGAGGGTACAACTGGGAGTTAAAATGCCTTGTTCGATAAGCTTCTGAAAAGGTATGCCTTTCCGGGTAAAAGGAGCCATCGCCTCTTCCAGCCGGTCCTGTAAACTGGCCGCCGTTTCTTTGAGCAGGTTTTCCTCATTATTCGGAACAATACCCCAGGCGATGATGCCCTTCCGGTCCATAAATTTCTTCACTTCAGCCGGATACAGTGAGAGCGATTCAGCGTAATTATAAGCGTCGTAGCTTATGATATCGGCACTCGTTGCCAACAATACCGACCAATCGGTATTGCCGCAGCAGTGAATACCTTTCAGCCCGTTGATACCCTGAAATGCCTCTTCCAGCATACTGATGACTTTTTCCCGGGAAATGGTTAACGTAGCAGAGCCGAAAGAGACCATATACGGTTCGTCAAAAAAAATAACGGTATTTTTTGATAATTTACTTAAGGCCTGTTCCTGCCATTTTGCCTTGAGCCGCAGAAATTTAGGTACGGCATCCCCCAGCACATCATCATAGATAATCGCCTTTTTATTTTCATCGATGACGCTCAGTCCCCAGGTTACCGGACCGGTAATCTGCCCTTTGACCGCCCTCGGTGATATTCCGGAGGCTAACATTTTATGTAAACCCGCCGCATACTCTTTGGTGGTCGGATAACCGCTGCAATCATCAACTAGGTAGGCAGTGTAGAGACGTTCCAGTTCACTATCGAAATTATCTGTAGGCTTGATAATGACCCGGTTGCCCTCAACGGTGGCTCCGGGAAATCCTTCACTATATTGAATAATCATATCTTCCCTGACCGATAGTTTGGGTAGCTGCGGCCAGGCCGGCAGGTCTTTCAAAAAACGAGCCACGAGCTGCCATGATTTGTCTACGTCACTATCCGGCATGCTGCCAATCATAGTCGGCAAGCAATTCATACTCCCTATCATCGTGGGTGAGCAATTTAGTTTAGTATCCAATATCATTTCCCCTATGGTATAAAATATACCATTGAATTATAAATTTAACTCAGGTATTTCCCGATTATCAGCCCCAGTCTTTCCTTTTGTTCCGCCGATATTTGTTCCGGTGCCGTTACGATTGCCCCATTCAACGCTTCGGCACAGCCGCACCGGCGAAATTGAGGTACCCGGGTGACTGCCCGCCGGATAATTGCTTTAGCCATATCGGTATTTTTCCGCATATAGTTCAATACCGTCCCGACATCAACCGCTTTGGTTCTTTCCATCCAGCAATCATAATCCGTCACGCAAACGATACTCGCATAACAAATCTCGGCTTCTCTTGCCAGTTTGGCTTCCGGTAATACCGTCATCCCGATGATATCGGCATCCCAGGAACGGTATAGGTTTGATTCCGCTCTAGTCGAGAACGCCGGACCTTCCATCGCAATAAAAGTACCGTTTTTACGCACGCTGGCACCCACTTCAACTGCTACATCATATAAAATATCGCTCAAGTCAGGGCAAAAAGGGTCGGCCAAGGAAATATGAGCTACAATTCCCCCTCCGAAAAAGGTGCTTATCCTGCCTTTGGTACAATCGATAACCTGGTCGGGAATGACCAGTGTGCCCGGCCTGATTTCTTCTTTAAAACTGCCCGCGGAATTTACGGCAATAATATGCTCGACCCCGAGTGATTTCATCGCGTAGATATTAGCCCGCGACGGTAATTCAGACGGCATAATCGTGTGTCCCCGGCCGTGACGCGGCAGGAAAGCCACCCCGATACCGCTGAGTTTACCGATGATAAACGCATCGCTGGGGTCGCCGAACGGAGTGCCGATATTTATCGTTTCAATGTCGGTCAGCCCTTCGATTTCATATAAACCGGTCCCTCCGATTATTCCTACAGTCGCACTCGGCATAGGGAACTCCTTGATTAATATTTTGTACTATTTTCTGAGTTTTAATTCTATTTTAAGACTATCCGCCATCTTATTAAGGGTTGCGCGGGTAATTTTAGCCCTCTTTTTTTTATCGGCACCCTCGAATATTTTGCTATTAATTAATTCAATTGCCTCGTGCAGCTTCTTTAAAGGTATAAGCTGGCAGGCCGTACACAGAAATAATTTAGAGCGCCCGTCATCATAATTTTCCAAAGCGTAAAGCAGTATCTTCTGTTTTTCAGCCGCTATCGCCGCAAATTTAGCAATACCGTTTGTTTTAATATAGCTGTTATTATTAAGAACAGACCGGTAGGAAATAAAGCTATCGTGTAATTCGGCAGCCTCCATTAATTGAACATATTTGAGGCAATCCTGAGTTTCGTTACATTGAGCACAGGTCTCCAGCCCCTTTTGCTTCACGGCACAGGTGATAAAAGAACAGGACGGATGGATTTCCCAAAAACCGTCGCCGCAACATCCCGGACATCTCGATTTACCATCGGAATGGTAACGCGGACAAAGACCGCAATCCAAACCGCAAACCCCAATCTCAGGGTATTTCCTGACCGGATACCTGTTTTGCATCGTTAATCGACCTCAATTTTATGATAACTTAGGTCAATAATACCATAAGTAAAATTTCAGGTCATCAAAAAGGCCGGTTCCGCCTCATATTTGGATTAACGCCCTATATATGATAGAATGAATTGTTTAAACTAAATAAAAGGAAATTCTAATGGCTGAAAAACCACTTACCGATGTTAAGACTCTGGTTAATAACGTAAATAAGAAAGACAAAATAAACGGCAACCGTATCCGCTTTAACTTTGTACGCCGCAAGAGAAAATAAGACGCCCCGTTTAACCGCCCTTTTCGAAAGGGTGGCCTTCACTTTCAAAATCAGGTAAATAATTCGTGGGTGCATCCATTTCCTGCACCCATCCGTTTTTCAGGCCGAGCTTTTCCAGCAAATCGACGACTTCCCGGTATTCCGCCGCATTAATACTTCGCGCTAGCGGAGGATATTCAGCCGCTTTGTGCCTCGGATAATACTGGGCCATAATACTGACCGTCACTTCCGGCGATAGTTCCTCAGCCAGCCATCTTAAAGATTCAGCACTACCTGCCAGTCTTTCCGGTAAAATCAGGTGCCGTACAATTAGGCCTTTTTGCGCCACGCCCTCATTATCTAATTCCAGATTGCCCACCTGGCGGTACATTTCTTTGACGGCGGCCCGCGAACGTTCTACATAATCGGGCACGCCGGAGTATAGCTTCCCTATTTTGTTATCGGCGTATCGTAAATCAGGTAAATAAATATCGATAATGCCGTCCAGCGCCTGAATGGTATCCAGAGAATCATAGCCGCTGGAATTATAAACCAGCGGTAAATGGAAACCGTGCCGGATAGCTTCAATAAGTGCTTTAACTATTTGGGGCACGAAATGGGACGGAGTAACTAAGTTGATATTATGGCAGTATAGTTCTTCCTGTAAAATCAGCATCCGTTCTGTAAGGGTCGTTATATCGTATTCGTTCTTCTGCTGTTGCTGCCAGTCCTGGCTTATCTGATAATTCTGACAATAAACGCAATGCATATTGCAGTTACCGAAAAAGATAGTACCCGAACCGCGCAGGCCGGAGAGCACCGGCTCTTCCCCGTGATGGGGACAGTAAGATGCCAGAACGGGAGCATAAGCCGCATAACAGAAACCACGCTGTCCGGCCAGACGGTCTACTTTGCAATTATGCGGACATATATCGCAGCTTGCCAGCCTTTCTTCGAGGGCATCCGCCCGTTCTTTTAATTCCCCCGATTCATATAGTTCTAGATAGTTCGGTAAATTTGTTGTCATGCCTTTATTTTCTCATTTTGCTATGGAGGCTGACAAATTAATAATAAACCAATTTTTCACTTTTAATCTATGTTTTTGAATTTTGAGTTTTAGTTTTTAATGTTTGCTATTGTAATTAGGCTCATCTCTTTATATAATTAATCCGAAAATCCAATACAAAGGAAACTATTATTATGAGTCTAAGCTGCGGTCTGGTGGGTATACCTACCAGCGGTAAAACCACCATATTTAATGCAATTACGGCGGCCGGTGCCGCTGCCTATTCCGGTACGGAAATGAACCGTGCCGTCGTGAATATCCCGGATAGCCGGGTTGAAAAGATGGTCTCGATGTACCACCCCCGGAAAACCATTCTTTCTACACTGGAAGTCGTCGATATTCCCGGTCTGAAAGCCGGTACCCAGATTGACGGTAAAAGCCGGGGCTCCCGCTTGCTTGCCCATATTAAAGACGTAGACGCTGTTTTACACGTCGTCCGCTGCTTCGAAGACCCGAACGTGCCATTCGAATATGAGACTATCCACCCGGCCCGCGATGTCGATACCATCGATTTGGAACTGATGGCCGCCGATAGTCTTACGCTGCAAAATAAAATCGAGCGGGTGGGGAAAAGGGCTAAGTCGGGCTTTAAAGACGCTCAAATCGATTTAAGCAACTGTACGAAAGTCTATGCCGGTATTCAACAGGGTGTTCCCGCCCGGAAGCAGGGTCTAACCGTCGAGGAGAAAGCTAGTGTCTATGACTGTAACCTCGTCTCTTTAAAACCCATGCTCTATATTGCCAATATAAAGTCTGTCGATGAAATGGATAATAAACACGTCGCCGCTTTAAAGCAGATTGCCGCTGCCGAACAGGCCGGCATGATTTCTATCTGCGGTCGTGATGAAGCCGATGTCAGCGAACTCGAACCGGCAGACCGCCCGGAGTTCCTGAAATCGCTCGGGCTAACCGAATCATCGATGGAGCGGTTAATGCAAGCCGCGTACCGATTGCTGGGATTAACGACATTCTTCACCGTCGGGGAAGACGAAGTCAGAGCCTGGACATGCCATAAAGGCGATAAAGCCCCGGTCGCCGCGGGTAAAATCCATTCCGATATGGAAAAAGGCTTCATTCGTATGGAAGTTATTAAGTACACCGACCTGATAGAGCTCGGCAACGAAGACGCTGTAATCAAAGCCCAGAAAAAACACGTGGAAAGCCGGGACTATGAAGTCCAGAACGGCGATATCGTCCAGGTGCTGTTTAACAGCTAACCGGCAAGAGACATTCCTTGAAAACTGCTGTCACTTTTGCGGTCGGACTACCATCACCGGGATACGTGCTAGTTTTAGTACTTTTTCCGTGATACTTCCGTGAGTCAGTTTACTTAAGCCACTCCGCCCATGTGTTGATATGATAATTAAATCACTGTGTTTGTCGACCGCGTAGTAGATTATCTCTTGTGCTGTCTTCCCGCAAAGAACTTCCTTTGTTACTTTAACACCGCTCTCTTCCAGTCCTTTGGCCGCGGCGTTAAGATAATCCATTGCATGTTCCTCATTGCTGCATGTTGATACCGGCGCCATACGAACTTCATTACGTTGGCTAGGGTCTTCAAACGGCCAATAACCCTGAACACGATTAGTAACACTAATTAAATATAGTTCGGCACCCAGCTTTGTCGCGAATTCTTTTACATATGGTAGCACGCATTCTGCCAATTTCGAACCGTCCATGGGAACTAATATCTTCTTTATCATTCTTTTCTCCTATTTTTTTATTATCTAATTTCATAAGTCGCCAAGCGAAAACACACAATGAAAACCCATGGACGAAAAATACTACCGTTTGAATCCAGCCCAAAGGATGAAATACCAGAGCTATGACATTATTGAAACATTATTATTTTATAGAATGACATTAGTAGGCTTACCTAAATTGATTGTGCGAATTACTTATTTTTTAACATCTTTACCCGGTTACCAACCTAAAGATACTCTTTATTTATTGGGTCTATTCCCGTTATTACAAATGTCTTAGAGTAGTGACTGTCCGATTATTCGAGTTATTTCCCCGGCTTAACGTACATCCTAATATTTATACAGGGCTTTTCACTGTATAGAAAAGAAAAATGGTATCGTCCTCGGGTACGCATGGCTGGACAGACTTCCCAATGTCTATATTGCGTATCAAATAGGAGTAAAATCAATGATAGATGAAGAAATATTAACTTTTAAAGAGTCTCGCATCAGGTCATTGGTGAAATCTGTAATTTATCGCATCTTGTCAATATGTGGTACTGGAATTCTCACATGGCTAATAACAAGAGATTTAGGAAAAACTCTTTCAATCACCTTGGCTAGTCAAATATTTTTAATTTGTCTCTATTATCTGTCAGAAAGAGTGTGGAATAGAATCCATTGGGGAAAGAAATTATATATCACGAATAACAAACCGAAGTAGTAGGATAACGCCTAGTAAAAAAGATTGAGGCATCCTATTCTAAGGTTACATCAACTTCCGACGACGATAACCCAATTCAAGTATTTTATTTTATCGAAAAGGCAAAAGGTATTAAATAATCGTATGCATGGTAGGACAGACATCCCGATGTTCGTGCATAGGCTGAATATGATAAAATATATCCGAAATTGGTTTCTAAAGTAGCCCGCAACACCTTTTTTTATGAAGTTACCCTTTTCTAAAGGAGACTTGAATTATGGAATTTTTTGACCTTATGAGTATCTCACACCGCTATATGGAGATACTAAACCCTTCAACGTCTGAAAAAATCATCAAACTTGGCAAACT
>JAFGLR010000040.1 GCA_016927955.1 Dehalococcoidales bacterium | reverse complement strand
CTTCAACGATGATGTTCAGGGTTGGCATGAAACCCTTAAAATCAAGCCCAGCGGCTCCGGGCGGGGTAGCGGTAGTTTGTGCCCATAGTTCCGCAATCATCTTCTGGGTTTCGCTCTCGTGAGTACCATACCCTTTAACTGTCTGTACCAGGTTAGGGATTAAATCGTTACGCCGTTTGAGCTGGATATCCACCTGCGACCACGCCTGTTCTACCCGGTGCTGCAGGTTAACCAGGCTGTTATAAACCGTCCACAGCCAGCCTGTGCCCAGCACCACCAGATAACCGCCAACAGCGATAACATAAGGCTGCCACATAGTCATAACATTATCGTTCAAAAGCTGCCAACCGATAGCCCCGCCGGCCGCAAATAATAATCCAACGAACAGCCAGACCCAGAATCCAACCAGGTAACCCCGGCTGAGTTGCCGCTCGGATTTAACCGATATGATAAACATCGGGGCGACTTTATCCTGTGCTATCTCCGCCGCTACGGCGTCCTGCCGTTCTCTCGCCTGCCCCATCACGTAGAGTTCCGCATGCAGGGGAATGCCGGTCTCGGTGAACCGGCGGCGGTGGTCGGTATTCGCTATTTCATACGCCGGACCTTTACTGAAATACAGTGGGTCGTTAGGGCTGCAGGTCTGGTTAAAAAAGGACTTCTCATTGATGTTTGCCCCGTCCGGTACGACCCGGATAACGCCGGTATCGTCCTTGATAAAAAACGGGGCGGACTCACCGCCGCTGCCGACGGTCTTCCAGCCGGTCTCCCGACGGGTACGCGTGTGCGTATGCCCTTTAGAATCGGTATAGGTCTCGGTCACCATCCGTGACCACTGCTCCTGCACCTGATAGCTGTAATGCACGCAGCGCGTCCCGCTGAGATAGCCCGTGAAAGGTGTCTCGCTCTCCGCCGTGCCTTTCAGTTCGGCCAGGCCGATGAAAACACCCTGTGTCTTCGAGGTGGGCGTGTCATCGATGAGGCGTTTGTGCCGGTATGACCGGAAAGCAAAGAACAGCCCCATCAGTGCGAGCAGGATACCCAGAACAACCGCAAATATGTTCATACGTTAGACCTATCATAATGCGAACGGGATTAGGTGTCAAAGTATATTGTCATTCCCGTGAAAACGGGATTCCGGATGGGGGGTGGGGAACTACCGGAAAGACGTTGAAAAAGAATCTAAGATTAATAATTTACGAAGAATTAATAACCAGGATACAAGATACAATAACCAAACATATTCCGGATAACAAGTCCCAATAATCAAATTTCCTTGTAAGCTGTTGAACTTTGATATTAATTAGATTAAACTAGCCTCAGTATGAAAGTAATCGCACTCACCGGAGGCATCGGCAGCGGTAAAAGCACGGTAGCCAATTTGTTGAAGGAGCTTGGCGCCAATATAATCGATGGCGACAAAGTAGCCCGCGAAATCCTCGAACCGGGCACGAAAGGTTTACAACAGGTCGTGGCTGCTTTCGGCAAGGACATTCTAAATGCGGACGGAGCAATCGACCGGGCTAAATTCGCCAAAATGGTCTTCGGCAAGCCGGAAGCGGTCGCCCGCCTGAACGGCATTACGTTCCCCATCTTTCACAAGACGGTCACCGACCGACTTGCGGAATTAAGGCAACAGGGAAAAACCAAGGTAGTCGTCGTAGAAATCCCGCTGCTTATCGCCGAGGACTGGACGGGAGTAGTCGATGAAATCTGGGTTACCGTGGCCTCAGAACCCATTATTTTAAAAAGACTCAAAGACCGCAGCGGCTATTCCGAAGCTGAATCCCTCTCCCGCATTCATTCCCAGATGACTAATGAGGAACGTATTAAACACGCCGACCATGTCATTAATACCGACGGCACCCTAGCAGAAGTAAAGGAGCGTGTGAAGAAGCTGTGGGGAGAGTTAGACGATAGCGAATAGATAACGTTTTATATTACACCCCATTATTAAAAAGGTAGGCTCTCCTCTATTCATATATTCATAGACTCTTCAAGCCCGGCTATAGCTTAAGCGCCTTTTTTTCTTCGGGTGTCAGGGTTTTCTTGAATGTTTTGAGTCTGACCTCTCCTTTTTTTGTTACATAATTTTTGCCGTCTTTAATGTCTAAATAACCCATAAGTTCAAGCTCTTCAAGAAATATAGGCAAAATTTCGGGACCTAGATAGGGTACTATTTCTTCACGTTCCTTTTTCGAGAACATTTTTAATATACCGTCCCCCGCTAATCCCGGTTTCTTTAATAACCGGTCAAGGATTACCATCTGCCTCCGGAAATACGGGATATCGAACCCTTTATCCGACAGGTCGAAGGCTTCCAGTATGAAAACCGCCGAAGACCTGTAATCAGGACAGATGACGGCGACTACCTTCGGGCCTGTCCCGTCCTGCGGCGGCCAGGTAAAAGCCGTTGGGGGTATTAAGTTTGCAATATGATATTTGGGTTCGTAGCGTGTTTCGAATATAGTTTTGTATCCCAGACCGTCATACTTTTTCCGGGACGGGTCTCTCACGGTAGGCGGCTCAAAACAGAATGGGTGAAATAAATTAGGTTCGATGTATCTGGGACCCATACAGTGCATTGCATAGACCTTGGGCGCTAATAAAGGCCATACATCCGGACACAACCTGCCGACATATTTTTCGCCGTCAAAGATAACCGTATCGCCGACGTTGTGGCCGAAATGGCACGGATACTTTTCCAAATCGCCCAGAAATTCAACTAATTTAGCTTTAACCTGGAATGACATAAACTCATCTCCTTTTGTATCTTAGAAATATTGCATTCATATTCTAATCAAATAATTACTTAATTCCCCTAAAGTAAATACATACTAGACTTTGAGGCAATCGTTATCAAGATAATATATCTGATTCTTCTCCTATAATTCAAGAATACAGCACGGTAACTGCCAATGCTTCATATTTGTCCCCTTAATCTCACGCCTGTTATAATTCAGCTATGAAAGTATCGGCATTGGGTGAGTTCGGGCTGGTCGAGCGCATCGGGAAATTAATCGATAAATCCCGTGATACCTCGGAGTCCTGGCAAAAATTGATTCTTGGCGTCGGGGATGATACGGCCGCCTGGCAGGGTGATGACTCCATCCAGCTGGCCAAAGTCGACGCGCTGGTTGAAGGCATCCATTTCCGGCACGGGATGATGAGCTGGGAAGATTTGGGATGGAAAGCCCTCGCGATTAACCTTAGCGATATCGCCGCCATGGGCGGTATTCCCAAATACGCCCTCGTTTCTCTGGCCGTTCCGCCGGACATCGAAGTCGATGACGTGCTGGCTCTTTATAAAGGCATGCTAAAACTGGCACAACGGTTCGGGCTAGCGATTATCGGCGGCGATACGGACAGTGCCCCGCGGATTTCCGTTACGGTGACGGTTTTGGGCAGCATGGGGAAAAGTAAAGATTTGCTTACCCGTAATACAGCCAAACCCGGCGACCTGATTGCCGTAACCGGGTATCTGGGGTCGGCAGCAACCGGCTACGAGATTATCCACGGAAAAACGAAAAATGGTAAAAACCACACGGCGGCCAAAAAGGCATTCCTGCGGCCGGAACCTCGCCTTACCGAAGGTCAGCTTTTATTAAAATATGGTATTAAGACAGCCATCGATGTCAGCGACGGTCTGCTGAGCGACCTTAGGCATATTTGTAAAGCCTCGCGGGTTAGTGCCCGTCTTGAAGCGGTCAAAATTCCCATCGCTCCGGAAGTAGCCGCCGCTTTCGGGAAGAAAGCTCTGCTAACGGCACTTTCCGGCGGTGAAGATTACGAACTATTATTTACCGGCAAGGCGGAGGCTATTGAAAAAGCCGCCAGAAAAGCGGCCTGCTCGATTACGGTTATCGGGGAAATCATAGCCGGAAAAGACGGAGTAATCAGTGTTGTCGATGAAGCCGGGAAACCGCTAAAATTAAGCGAAAAAGGCTGGGAGCACTTCGTTTCGAAATGAATACTCTGGAAATAACCACCCGCAGTCCGGAAGAAACCCAGGAATTGGGCAAACAGCTGGGCAAACTGGCCCAACCCGGTGATATTTATTTATTATCGGGACAGCTAGGCGCGGGCAAGACCTGCCTGACGCAGGGAATCGCTTGGGGACTGGGCAGTACCGAATACGCCGCCAGTCCTACCTTCGTGTTGATGCGGGAGCTTAAAGGAAGGCTGATGCTTTACCATATCGACCTTTACCGCCTCGACCACCTGGAAGAAATTGCGGATTTGGGGCTGGATGACTATTTTTACGGCAAGGGTGTCTGTGTGGTGGAGTGGGCGGAAAAGGGTCTGGCCATTCTGCCGGAGGAAAACCTGCTCGCGCAAATCCACTATTTAAACGATAAAGAACGGCGTTTTATTCTAACACCGAACGGGAAACGCTACGATGAATTGCTGCAGCAAATCCAGGCTGTGCGGGAGGAACGCCGATGATATTAGCCATCGATACCTCTTCCGAAACGGCCGGTCTGGCGTTACTGGACAAACAGCAGGTTATCGCGGAGATAGCCTGGCGGTGCGGGCAAAACCACACTATTCAGCTTTTACCCCAGCTTAACAACCTGTTAAAAAGCACCGGTTTGA
This sequence comes from Dehalococcoidales bacterium, assembly GCA_016927955.1. Classification (GTDB taxonomy): domain Bacteria; phylum Chloroflexota; class Dehalococcoidia; order Dehalococcoidales; family JAFGLR01; genus JAFGLR01. The sequence continues at coordinate 2,291 of JAFGLR010000040.1, read as the reverse complement.
GCCTGTCAGACATCACCTGCGTGGTCGTGGCGAAGGGGCCGGGCAGCTTCAACGGGCTGCGGGTCGGCATTAGTACGGCCAAAGGACTATCTTTCAGTCTGGAAGTCCCGATAATCGGCGTTAGCACCCTGGAGGCGGCCGCGTACCAGCACATTGAATTGGGCTTGCCGGTCTGTGCTATTGCCGGGGCCGGACGGAGTGAGATTGCCATGGCTATTTACCAGGAAAAACGGGGCAAATGTCAGCAACTTACCGCCGAACATCTGACAACCGTCGATGTTTTAATCAATGAAATTCAGACCAAGACGGTCTTTTGCGGGGAATATTTGCCGCAGGCAGCCGGAGTGCTCGCCGAAAAACTCGGTACGAAAGCGGTAATACCACGATACATCGCGTTGACCCGGCGGGCGGCTTACTTAGCCGAACTCGGCTCGTTACGGCTCAAAGCCGGCGAACTGGATAACCCGGCTACACTACAGCCGTTATATTTAAGAAAACCCCCGATTACCGAAAGGAAACATACGTAGTATATTTTATAGCTCTCTCCCATCAAGAGAGAGGGCACTGGATTAGATATTGATGGTCTCTTGTGAGTAATGAGAGGACTAATTTGATAAGAGGAGTATGCATGGGAACTCATAATGAAGAATCCCGCCGCCGCTCGACGAAATGTTTCGGCTGTGGTGCGGATAACCCCGCCGGACTAAAACTTAAATTCAAATGGGACGGGGGAAAAGCGGTCGCGGAGTTCACGCCCCAGGAAGCCCATCAAGGCTGGCCGGGTGTAGTGCACGGAGGCTTGCTGGCAACAATGCTCGACGAAGCCGGCGGCTGGTGCTCTATGGAAAAAGGCCTCGATATGGTTACCGCCAAAATGGAGGTGCTTTTCCGCAATCCGGCGGAAATCGGTGTCCCTTTAATCATCACCGGAGCCATCCTTAGAGAGAATACCAAACGGTTCGAGGCTTATTCCTGTATAACTACCCGTGATGGCACCGTTATCGCCGAGAGCAACTCGGTATATATTATCAAACAGGGCGGTCCCACAAATGGCGGAAAATAAAGATTTCGCCGTCATCTGGGATATGGATGGCGTTATCGTCAATACCGGCAAAGAGCATTTCAAATCATGGCAATATGCCTTCCAAAAGCGCGGGGTGAATTTCACCGAGGCTGATTTTCAGACAAGATTCGGCCAGCGTAACGATTTTATCGTCCGCTCCGTGATGGGGGATGCCGTTCCCCCGGCAGAAATTGATGAAATTGCCAGCGATAAAGAGGAAAATTTTGCGGAAATAGTGCGGGATCATGTTAAACCGTGCCCGGGAGCTGTCGAACTCCTGAAAGCCCTGGGGAATGCCGGGGTAAAGTCCGCCATTGCTTCTTCCGCACCGGTACAAAATATCCGGTTACTGCTCGGTACGCTGGGGATTTTCGATAGTTTTCAGCAGTTCGTTTCCGGCCGGGAAGTTACCGAAAGCAAACCCAGCCCGCAGATATATTTACTCGCTGCCGAAAAGCTGGGGGCGAAGCCGGAAAAGTGCATCGTTATCGAGGATGCCGTGGCAGGGGTACAGGGAGCGAAGCGGGCAGGTATGTATTGTGTCGCGGTCACGACTACCAACCCGAGAGAGAACTTGCAGACAGCCGATTTGGTTGTTGACAGCCTGGCCGAACTAACGGTAAAGTCTTTAGAGAATTTAGTAAAATCAGGTCATAAAAACTAAGAGAAATTCGAGAGGAGATAAATGGAAAAAACTCTAATTTTAATAAAACCGGATGCGGTAATCAGAGGACTCAACGGCGCGATTATCGACCGTTTTGAGAAAGCCGGTCTCAAGCTGGTGGCGTTAAAAATGCTGCAGCTAAGCAAGGAAATGGCCGGGCGGCATTATGCCGTCCACGCCGGCAAACCTTTCTTTGCCGGACTTATCGAATATATTACTTCTGCACCGATAGTAGCACTGGTTTTCGAAGGCGATAAAGCCGTCGAGCTCGCGCGCAAGACAATGGGCGCCACCGACCCCGCCAAGGCAGGTAAGGGGACTATCCGGGGCGATTTCGGGGAAAATATCGAGCGGAATTCCGTCCACGGCTCCGATTCACCGGAGAATGCCGGTATAGAAATTAAACTCTTTTTCTCCGGTTTCGAGCAGATGGATTACCAACTGAAGAAGTAGTTAGTAAAATAATGAGGCCGGGAATGTGAAGTGACCCCCAAAAGTTAGACACTTTTATTATAGGGCAGTAAGGGCTTGTCGTCGGTGAATAGCGGGCGGTAAGCCCTTTAG
>JAFGLR010000039.1 GCA_016927955.1 Dehalococcoidales bacterium | reverse complement strand
CTAAAGGGCTTACCGCCCGCTATTCACCGACGACAAGCCCTTACTGCCCTATAATAAAAGTGTCTAACTTTTGGGGGTCACTTCACAGACCCGCCTTTTTCATTTCACAGATATTATCAGGATAAGTGATGTATCGCTTTTAACTGTTTGACTAAAGGGGCGATATCAGGATTGGAAACACGGCGTTTAGGCGTTCCCATAATATCTTCAATTTCCTTTTTATTCATCAAAACATCGAAGGTGGCTTTAACAGAAGTTGATAAAGCTTCCAAGTTATAACCGCCTTCGAGGGCTATGACGATTTTACCCTGGCAGAATTCATCGGCAAGCTGCTTGATAAACCTGACTATATCAGCGATACCGGTGGTTGTCACCTGCATCTGGGCCAGTTCATCAGACCAGTGGATATCATAGCCGGCTGAAACCATTATTAATTGCGGTTTGTAACGTTTGGCTACGGGTACGATAATTTTTTCGAAAACGGTGTGGTATTCATGGTCTCCGCTGGCAGCCGGCATCGGTACATTCAGGATTGTTCCCCGGCCTTCAGGAGTGCCGGTGTCTTCCGCGTTACCGGAACCGGGGTAGTGCGGGTACTGGTGTGTAGAGACATATAAAACATGAGGGTCGCTGTTAAAAGCATCCTGGGTCCCGTTTCCGTGGTGGACATCGAAATCGATGATAGCAATTCGTTCCAGTTTATATTTTGAGAGAGCGTACTTGGCCGCAATAGCGATGTTGTTAAACATACAAAATCCCATAGCCCGGTCGTAAGTAGCGTGGTGTCCCGGTGGACGGACCAGGGCAAAGGCACTACTGACCTTACCTTGCATTACCTCATCCGTAGCCGATATAGTACCACCGGCAGCATAGACAGCCGCATCGTAAGACTTGGGAGACATTACCGTATCGACTTCCAGCCAGGCCCCGCCGTTTTTTGCAACATAGGCCAGATAAGAAATATACTCACGGTCGTGAACGGCAGCAATTTCATCAATGGAAGCCGCACGGGGTTTGATGATTTTCAGTTCCGCTAAAAGGCCGGTCTTTTCGAGATAGGATAAAATACTGGTCAGCCTGTTAGCGTTTTCCGAATGGTAGCCGGTATCATGCTGGAGATAAACCGGGTCATAAACATAACCAACTGACATCTGGTTTCCTTCCTAATACAAATTCATGATAACAGAACACAGGAAAATAGACAATCGAGATATAGGTAACATTGTATTAGGATAGTTGCGCGTATAATACTTTTACATAGGGAGAAAGATAATTACGATACCAGTGATCAAAAGGCAGACAGATCCTACGTAAGCACGGATTTTACCCGTCCATCCCCAGAAATCGGATGATATGTATCTAGCAGTAAAAAACAGACCGATCGCACAAAGGATTAGAAACGAACCGAGCAAAATCATATTATGCTTGACTGGAGTCATAGTAGCTCACCTATTAGGGACAAACGGACTAAATATGGAGTCGAAGTTAGTGGAGATGTATTTAACTAGATAATAATGAGTTTGGATTAATATTTCAAGTGAAGTATGGTATTTTGACAAGACGTATTGAATTACGTTATAGTAATTTTATGATAGTCAAATCTACCTGGCAATATTACTATTACTACTACGCTAACCCAAGCCGCTTGGGAGGATTTGACGTACCTTCAAACTAACCTAAAATAGTAAGGAAAAATGTATAAAGACCCTCCCAAACGGAGGGTCTTTTCTTTTTATAGCAAAATACGATTAAGGAGTAACGACGATGATAATAATGAAGAGTGAGGCAACACAAGAACAGGTCAATCAGGTTGTTGCGGAGATACAAAAATATGGTTTACGGGCGGATGTTTCACGCGGAAGTTTCCGTACGGTTATCGGCTTGGTGGGGGACGAGCGGAAAATTCCCTTTGACCATCTGGCAGTATTACCGGGGGTGAAAGAAGCATTACGGGTAGAAATACCCTACAAACTGATTAGCTGGGAGTACAGCAAATCAATCGAAGGAGTCAGCGAACCGCGTATCATCAAATTAGGGGAAGTCAGTATCGGTAACGGTGAACCGGTATTTATTGCCGGCCCGTGTGCCGTCGAGAGTAAAGAGTCGTTATTCAAGATAGCTGAAGCGATAAAAAAAGCCGGTGCTTCAATATTACGCGGCGGTGTCTTCAAACCGCGCAGCTCGGTGCATTCTTTCCAGGGGTTAGGCGCGGAAGGTCTGGACGAAGCGGAAGAAGCTTTAAGCTGGATGCAGGAAGCAGGGAAAAAGTTCGAACTGATGGTGGCGACGGAGGTAAGAGGCGAGTCGCAGGTGGAATTGATTGCCCGCTATGCCGATATTCTGCAAATCGGGGCCCGTAATATGTACGACCAGGATTTGCTGACCACCGTAGCCCGCCGGGGAAAACCGGTTCTTTTTAAAAGGCATTTCGGTGCCGGAATAGAAGAGTTTCTTTCTTTTGCGGAATATGTCGCCGCCGAGGGTAATAAGGATATTATCCTTTGTGAAAGGGGTATCGTTCCGGTGGGTAAGGGCAAGAGCTATACCAGATATAACCTGGATTTAGCGTCGGTACCGGCCATACAAAAAGAAACGTATTTGCCGATTGTGGTCGACCCAAGCCATGCTACAGGACGCCGTGATTTAATTTACAGCATGAGCTGTGCGGCTATAGCTGCGGGTGCCGCAGGAGTAATGGTAGAAGTACACTACAACCCCACCGAAGCATTGGTCGATGCCCAGCAGGCGATTACGCCGGACGAACTCAAGGAAATTATTACGGCCTGCCGTAAGATAAGGTCGGTGGTTGCTTCACGTAAAAACAAAGGTTAAAATAAACGCAAGATGAAAATAATCTCGGTAGATACGGGTAACAACCAATACGATATTCTCATCGGCAGTGAATTGCTGGTAAAAACCGGTGTAAAACTCAAGGAGCTTGGTTTTAGCGGCAAAACGGTAATTATCACGGATATGACGGTGAACGAGCTTTACGGGCAGGTTCTGGAAAGCAGTCTATCCGGTGCCGGTTTCGAGACGGTAGTTTTTACTTTAGAGCCTGGGGAAAAGCAAAAAACACTAGCTAATGCCGGGCGGTTGTTCACTCATTTAAGTGAGACCCTGGCGGATAGAAAGACGCCAGTTTTAGCCTTTGGCGGAGGAGTTATCGGAGACCTGGCCGGTTTCGTGGCGGCCAACTTTATGCGGGGTTTGCCGTTAATACAAGTGCCGACGACTTTACTGGCACAGACAGACAGCAGTATCGGTGGGAAAGTAGCGGTAGACCACGGAAAATTGAAAAATATGGTCGGGGCCTTTTACCAGCCGGGATTGGTTATTTCGGATGTAAGCCTTTTAAAAACACTCAGTCCGGAGCTGTTAAGTGACGGTCTCGCCGAGGTGATAAAATACGGCGTTATTTGCAATGGTAACTTCTTCGAGTATCTGGAGAAGAATATCGCACGTATTAAGGGGTTTGAGAAAGCTGTTCTGGAATATATCGTGTATAAATCCGCAGCGATTAAAGCCGGCATTGTCGCTCAGGATGAGAAAGATAACGGATTACGTAATATACTGAATTTCGGGCATACCGTCGGGCACGCTATTGAAACGGTATCCAATTTTACTATCGGACACGGCCGGGCCGTAGGGCTGGGGATGCTGGCAGCAGGGCAACTCTCACATAAACTGGGGATGTTTAGCCCGAACGATTTAGCTCGTTTAAAGAAGATAATCGGGCAGGCCGGCCTGCCGGTAACACTGCCGGATTTTAAGATTGAATTAATCTTACAGGCGATGCAGCATGATAAAAAGGTAACCGGCGGGAAAGTCAGATTCATTTTGGCAGCCGGCATCGGTGAAGCAGTAATTTCTGATGGGGTAAGCCTGTCTTTGGTCGAGCAGGTATTAAGTGATTGGAATGAGAAAACCTAGAATCTGTGCCGTGATAACGGAGAATGATTATCAAGCGGCGGCGGGAGTCAAGCGGTTCGTAGATTATTACGAAGTACGGCTGGACTTAATCGGGGATGGCTGGCAGACCTGGGTAAAAAAGCTAAACCGGCCGTGGATTGCCACAAACCGTTTACCGGAAGAAGGCGGGAAATGGGTGGGTGGTGAAACCGATAGAATCGCGAAAATATACGAGGCCGTCAAGCTGGGTGCCCGTATCGTCGATATCGAATTAAGGACTGACGGCCTGGCAGATATCATCGGACAGATCAGGCGGAAAAAAGTCCGGTGTTTGATTTCGGTACATAATTTTAAAGATACTCCTGATATCGAGGAGTTGAAAGCGATTATCCGGCGGGAAATAGCAGTCGGTGCGGATATTTGTAAGGTAGCCACCGCTGCCCGGCGTTTAGAGGATAACATGACGATATTAAGTCTGTTTTCCCAATTTCCCGGTATTAAACTGGTGGCGATGGCGATGGGACAGTTCGGCGTATCCAGCCGGGTATTATCTCCGTTGCTGGGCGGCTATTTCACTTACGCTTCGCTGACGGAAGGTAAAGAGTCGGCTGCCGGACAATTAACGGCAGCTTATTTAAGGTCGTTTTATGAGGCAACCGGACGTGATAAAAATTAAGGAAATTACAGGCCAAACAAGAGTTTGCGGACTTATCGGCGACCCCGTGGTACATTCTGTATCACCGGCCATGCAGAATGCGGCTTTTCATACGTCAGGTTTGGATTTTGTTTATTTATCCTTCCGGGTAAAGCCCGGAGACTTGAAAAAGTCCATTGAAGGTATGAGGGCGATGAATATCCATGGTCTGAACGTAACCATGCCGCATAAAGTGTCTGTTACCGAATATCTGGATGAGTTAGACACGCTGGCGGAAAAAATCGGGGCGGTTAATACCATAGTTAACCACGATGGCAAGTTAAAAGGGTACAATACCGATGCCGCTGGTTCTATCCATGCTTTAAAGGCAAACGGAATTAAAACCGAAGGTAAACGTGTGGTCCTGTTAGGTGCGGGCGGCGCGGCGAGGGCTATTGCTTTCGCTCTGTCGGATAGTAAGGCGAAAGTAACCATTCTGAATCGAAAAAAGGAATTAAATTGGGCTATTGAATTAGCGGCCAGAGTTGGTCGGGCTTACCAAATAGAATTACCGGTACTGGAATTAAATAAAAAAAACCTGGAGAAAGTGCTTGCCGGTGCGGATATACTGGTCAATGCTACCAGTGTGGGTATGTCTCCGTTTACGGATGGTTCTCCGACGGCGGCTGATTTATTACCGCCGGGCCTTGCAGTTTTTGATATCGTTTATAATCCGGTGGAGACCATGCTATTAAAAGAAGCTAAACAAGCCGGTGCTCATATTATCAGCGGACTGGATATGCTGGTAGGGCAGGGAGCTGTTTCGTTTGAATTATGGACAGGTGAAAAAGCTCCGGTGGAAATTATGAAAAAGGCAGCGATAAAGGCTTTGGGATAATGAAAACGAGTATCGCATTAATCGGATTTATGGGGACGGGCAAGACTGCCGTCGGAAGAATTTTGGCGGCAAAGCTAGGCAAACGGTTCATTGAACTTGATGAGTTGATCGAAAAGCGTGCCGGGAAGTCGATTAACGATATTTTCCGTGGCGGCGAAATTGCTTTCCGGGAGATGGAGATAGCCGCCGTAAAAGAAGTTGCCGGTAAGAAAAACCAGGTTATTGCCTGTGGCGGTGGGATTGTCTTGAACCGGATAAATATCGACAGGCTAAAACAAGAATCGATAACTGTGTTATTAACCGCCTCTCCGACAGTCATATTAAAGCGCACCTCGACGAGTAATAACCGGCCTTTATTAAATATCGGAGACAGATTACAGAATATCCGTGGTTTATTGAAATTTCGCAAGTCTTTTTACGATAGTGCTGCCGATTTAGAAATTAATACCACCAGGTTGAGTATTGAGGATATTGCCGATAGGATTATCGAGAAGTTGAGGCAGGATGAAAGCTTCACTGTCTAAAAGCGAAATTAAGGGCAAGGTAAACGCACCGTCCTCGAAAAGCTACACGATACGCGGCTTGATGTGTGCCGCTCTGGCGAAAGGGGAAAGCGAGATTGTATATCCGCTTGCGGCGGACGATACCTACGCAGCAGGCCGGGTTCTCGCCAAAATCGGTGTTGGGTTAGATAAAAGCCCTTATATCTGGCGAGTTCAAGGCGGTAATTTACAGCGGCCGTTCGGCCGTCTTTATTGTGGTGATTCTGCGGCAACCCTGCGGTTTATGACGGCGATTAGTTCACTCATACCGGGCAAAGTCCGGCTGACCACCGGTGAATCACTCGCTCAAAGGCCTTTAAAACCCTTACTGGACGCTTTGCAGCTATTAGGGGTGCAATATACTGCGGAGGGCGGTTTACCGCCCGTAACGGTGCAGGGAGGCGGTCTTAAAGGTGGGTATACGGAACTGCCCGGTGATATAAGTTCTCAATACGTTTCGGCGTTATTGCTTGCGGCCCCGCTGGCTAAAGAAACCGTCAGGATAAAGTTGACGACGCCGTTGGAATCTAAACCCTATGTTTTAATGACGATTGAGTGCCTGAATAAATTCGGTATCGGTTTGAAAGCCTCCGAGGACTTGCAGGAATATGAAATTACGCCGCAAAAATACCATTCGGCGAAATATGTAGTTGAAGGCGACTGGTCGTCGGTTTCATATCTCATGGCGTTAGGAGTAGCGGCTGGAGAAGTAACCGTCGGCAATTTGAATTTATCGAGCCTGCAAGGCGATAGAGTAATAATGAGCTTTTTACAGCAAATGGGAGCTTACGTTACGGGTAATGAAAATACCATTACGGTGAAGCAGGCAAAGCTTAAAGCGATTATCACCGACCTGTCTGATTGTATCGATTTATTACCGACCATGGCTGTTTTGGCGGCGGTAGCTGAGGGTACAAGTGAGCTTCACGGTATCAGCCGGGCGAGGTTAAAAGAGTCCGACCGGGTATCGGCACTGGTGGAAGGTCTGCAAAAAATGGGCGTTACGGTCAGGGAAATAAAAGATACTCTGATAATTACCGGTTCTCAATTACAGGGGGCGGTTATAGATGCTAAGAATGACCACCGTATCGCTATGGCTTTCAGTATTCTCGGTGTAATCGCCGGGAATACGGTTATCGAGGGTGCGGAGTGTGTCGGCAAGACATATCCCGAATTCTGGCGGGTGCTGCAAAGCATCGGAGGCAAGGTGAAAAAAGATGGGAAATAGTCTGGGCAAATTATTTACCATGACCAGTTTTGGGGAAAGCCACGGCCGATGTGTGGGTGTCGTCATCGATGGTTGTCCGGCCGGTCTAAAAGTTACCGAAGCGGATATTCAGGCGGAACTGGATAAACGCAAGCCGGTGGCCGGTACGATGGCAACATCGAGAGTTGAAGCCGACAAAGCGGAAATTCTTTCCGGTATTTTTGAGGGATATACTACGGGTGCTCCGATTTGTTTATTAGTCTGGAATAAGGATACTGATTCCGGCGTTTATGAAGCGATGAGGTTTCTGCCACGGCCGGGACATGCGGATTATACCGCTTTTATGAAATACGGCGGCTTTAATGATTACCGAGGCGGAGGGCGGTTTTCCGGACGGATTACCGCCGGATTCGTGATGGCCGGAGCTATTGCGAAGAAACTATTAGCTACAATTAATATTCAGGTGCTGGCTCATACGGTGGAAATTGGTGGTATTAAAGCCATTCCGATAAGTATGGCACAGATAAAAAAGAATATTTCGCAGAATTCGCTGCGTTGTGCCGATGTGAAAGCCGCAGCAAAAATGCTGCAAAAAATTAAAGAGGCCGGTGCCGTGGGAGATAGTGTCGGCGGTATCGTGGAAGGCATTGCCCTGAATGTGCCGGTCGGTCTGGGCGAACCGGTTTTCGATACTTTAGAAGGAGATTTAGCGAAAGCCTTGCTGGCGATACCGGCGGTTAAAGGAGTGGAGTTCGGTGCGGGTTTTACCGCTGCGGCGAAAATGGGTTCGGAAAATAATGATGCGTTTACCGTTAAAGCCGGTACCGTAAACACCCTGACTAATAATGCTGGCGGTATGCTAGGGGGTATCAGTAACGGTATGCCGGTTGTAGTACGTGTCGCCGTGAAACCGACACCTTCCATCGCTATCGAACAGCAGACGATAGATTTGGAGAAAAACTGTGCGGCTAAACTGGAAATAAAGGGGCGGCATGATACCTGTATCGTGCCCAGAGTAGTACCGGTGGTCGAGGCTATGATGGCGGTCACTTTATGCGATTTCGTTGTGAGGGCAGGCCAAATACCTGGAGTTATTAAATGAGTATTGAGACAAACCGCCGGGAAATCGACCGTATCGACGGGCAGATAGTCCGTTTGCTTGCTGACAGAATCAAATTTGCCCGGGAAATCGGCCGGGAAAAGAAAAAGCTGGGCAAGCGGATTACGGATAATACCCGGGAAAAACAGGTGCTTGAGCATATTAAAAATTTGGCCGCCGGAGAGAATCTTAGCCCGGAAGACGCCGAGACTATTTACCGTCTGATAATAGCTGCCACGAAAGGCAGCGAAGGGCATCCGGTAGTTACCCCGGAGGAAATTATATCGGGCAAGGCCGGTAAAGGAAACGGTACTAAAGTTGCGATTATCGGCGGGTCGGGGAAGATGGGACAGTGGGTCGCCGCCCGCTTACGGGAAGAGGGGAAAAGGGTCGTTATTACGGGCCGGGACCGCCGGAAGCTGCTGGCGGCCGGTAAACAACTTGGCGTAAAAACGGCTACCAATATTGCCGCTGTAAAACAGGCTGATGTGGTTGTAATATCCGTAACCATCGGGAGCTTTGCCGGGGTAGCGGCGGAAATCGCACCGTATGTCCGGCCCGGACAGGTTATTGTGGATATTACTTCGGTGAAGACGATGCCGGTTGACATAATGCATATGTATTTCAAAAAGGCGGAGGTGCTGGGAACGCATCCTTTATTCGGACCGGGGGCGAAAAATGTCGCGAACATGAACTTCGTTTTAACCCCGACCAATAAGAGGGAATCGGCTTTAGCCCAAAAAGTTACGGCATATCTGGAAGCCCGTAGTGCCCGGGTCACTTTAATGACCCCGCAGGAGCACGACGGGATGATGAAAGTCATTCTCGGTCTGGCCCATTACATCGCGCTGGTATCCGCCGATACGCTGGCCGGTCTGAAAAATATCAGGCAGATGGCGGCGATTAGCGGTATCACCTACAAGGTATTACTGACATTAATCGAAAGTGTAATTTCCGAAGACCCGGAGTTATATGCTACGCTGCAAATGGCTTTGCCGGGACTGCCGGAACTGGAAGACGAGTTTCGAAAGAAGGCCAAATTTTGGGCGGAGCTGGCTAAAAACCAGGATAAGGCTCAGTTTATCCGGAGGATGAATGCGGTACATAAGAAGCTGGAGAAGAACTCCGTCGATTTCGGGAAGGCTTATGCAAATATGTATAAGCTGGTGGAAGGGCTGAAGTAAGGATTACTGTGGCTTTATTTCGTAGGAACTGAAAATAAAGTCCAGGTCCTCTTGTAAAGCTTTTATCTTTTCGGCCGAAAACAATTCTTCGTTGATATCGACGACCAGTTTAATTTCACCGACTGCCGAGCCAACTAGATGAGCCCGTAAGCATTCTTTACCGCTGATACGGAAAGTAAGGGTGCCGCGGGAGATGAAAGCCGAAGAATTGGTGGGCAGGGAATAGGTCTCAAACTTGGTCTCGCCGAGAGTAACGCCCTGTTTGACGGCCAGGTCGCGCAGTTCATCATAAAGCAGCTCCGGCTTGATATTGTAATAAGTCTTCTTTATTTGCATCTTCGCACCCTCTTTGATTTCGGTAGCTTAATAATAGGCATTCGGCGGTTTGATTGTCAAGGAAGTTGTATTCATTAACCCTTAAATCCCAAGTATGTTATCAGCGATTGTATAAGCATCTACCCCGGGTTTCCTTTCCTCTGCATAGTTGGTCTTCGCAATTCCGAAGATACTCTCAAACCTATTGACAAATGGTGGCAATATTGATACCATGAAAATGTGAAGGCGATTGAGAAGATTGTAGCACAGATGGGGGAAAACCCTAAAGACGTAAAGTTTAAGGACATCTGCAAAGTCTGTGAGTACTACTTCGGCAAACCTCGCATAAGCGGGAGCCACAATATATACCAGACACCTTGGCAAGGCGACCCGAGAATAAATATCCAGAACGATAATGGCAAAGCCAAAGCATATCAAGTAAGACAATTATTACAGGCGCTAACGAAATTGGGAGGTAGTAGTGGATAAATATACATATCGTGTTACGTGGTCGGAAGAAGACGGCGAATACGTTGGTTTGTGTGCTGAGTTTCCTAGCCTCAGCTGGCTCGCTGACACTCAAGAAACTGCGCTAGCCGGTATCCGGGATACGGTGAAGCAGGTTATTAAAGATATGCAATCTACAGGGGAGACTGCTCCTCAGCCATTAGCAACCAGAAGTTACTCCGGTAAGTTTACAGTTCGTATTCCCCCGGACGTGCATCGAAAATTACAGATACAAGCCGCTGAATCCAAAATTAGCTTTAACCGTCTTATTAGTGCTAAGTTATCCAACTAGCTCATTTTCTCCAGCACGGAAACGTAATAGCCCGCTTTAAGCAAGGTGGGCTATATTATTTTGAGTTTCTCTTATCTGTTTACGGTGGTAAATTTTTAGAGAGAAAAATCACGCTTCGTGCTATAATGGATTGAATCTATGGACGAAAAAAGTCTGGAATTGCTGGAGTTTCCCCGCATACGGGAGCAAATTGCAGGTTATGCCTCTTTTTCACCGGGTCGCGAGCTTGCCTTGAAGCTACGGCCGCTGACCGATTACGCGCAGATTTCCCATTTATTAGCATTGTCTGCGGAGGCCCGGCTATTACTGAGCATCGAGCCGGGTTTTTCTATCGGGGATGTCCATGATATCCGGGAAACCGTAAGGCTGGCGGGTCTCGGGAAAATCCTTGAAACAGAAAGCCTGCTTGAAATCCAGTTTACACTGGCGGCTTTGATATATCTCCACAGTCGGTTGGATAGAAGACAGACCGAACTGCCGCTCCTCTGGAAAATCGGTGAGGGCATCATCGAACTGCCGGATTTGGAGAAACAAATCGGAAGGTGTTTTAATCCGGACGGTCAGATAAAGGATGAGGCTTCACCCAAGCTGGCGAAAATCAGGCGGCAATTGAGGTCGGTCCGCAGCGAGCTATTAGCCAGCCTGCAATCGATTATCAACTCGGAGAATTTACAGAAATCTATCCAGGAACCGATTATTACCGAGCGGGAAGGCAGATATGTTATCCCGGTTAAAGCCGAATACCGCCGGGAGTTCCGCGGCATTGTGCACGATGTCTCCAATACGGGGGCGACGGTTTTCGTCGAACCGTGGTCGGCTATCGAGCCGGGTAATGAAATCCGGGAACTGGAAGTCCAGGAAAAATATGAAATCGAGTTGATACTGCGGGAACTCAGCAATCAGGTAGGATTACACGCTGCGGAGATTAGCCGTAGTATTACGCTGGTGGCGGAAATAGATTTAGCCCTGGCGAAGGCGAGATACGCCCGGAGGCTGAATGCGGCGGAGCCGCAGATGATTCCGCCGGAAGACCAAAATCAGACCTCCCCTCCCCAGATTCTTCGCCGTACTCAAGACTCTGGAGTTTCGGACGACTCCAGAATGACAATAGGCGATGGTAAACAGCAGATGGTACTTAAGCTGGTGGATGCCAGGCATCCATTGTTAGTGGATAAAGCGGTTCCCTTATCGGTGGAAATCGGGAAAGATTATTCGATACTGGTGATTACCGGCCCCAATACAGGCGGTAAGACCGTGGCCTTGAAAACAGTCGGCTTGCTCAGTTTGATGGCACAGTCGGGTCTGCCTATTCCGGCCGCTCCGGAAAGCTGCCTGCCGGTCTTCGATAATATTTTTGCGGATATCGGTGACGAGCAGAGTATCGCCCAGACGCTCTCAACTTTTAGCTGGCATATCAGCAATATCGTGCGGATTATTAATCAGGTAACCGACCGCAGTATAGTGCTGCTGGACGAACTGGGTACCAGTACCGACCCGGCGGAAGGCTCGGCGTTAGCCCGCTCGCTGCTGCTGTATTTGAAGAACCGGGGCGCGATGGCCGTGGCCACCACCCATTTCAGCGAGTTGAAGGCATTTGCCCATACGACACCCGGATTGCAGAATGCCTCGCTGGACTTCGACCCCGTAACACTGGCACCGACCTACCATGTATCTATCGGCATACCCGGCGGCAGCAATGCCATGGCAACAGCTTCGCGGCTGGGTTTACCGGCGGAAATCGTCGAAGAAGCCAAGAGTATGCTGAACCGCAGCAGTATCGAACTGGAGACATTGCTGACGGATTTGTCCGCAGAGAAAACGACTGTCGAGTCACTTAAGAAAGATGTCGAAAAAGAAAAAGCGGAGCTGGTGCGGCACAATCAGGAGTTGGAAAACGAGCGGCAAAAGTTACGGAGTGAAGAGAAGCAGATATTACAGGAAGTCCGGGACAATGTCGTGCAGGAGTCAGCGGAACTGCACCGGGAAATCCGGCAGGCGTTAGCCGAACTGCGGAAATCACGCTCCAAAGATAAGGCCGAGGAAGCCAGGCGAGTGCTGGCGGATGTGCAGGAAAAACTAAAGAGCGGCAAGCTGGCACCCCAGCCGCTGAGTGAAAGCGGCGAAGAAGTTAAGATTGGCGCCGGCGACACCGTCTGGCTGAAAGATGCCAGTATGGCGGCGACGGTTCTGTATGTTTCGGAAGACGGCCAGCAGGTGGAATTACAGGTAGGGCGGGCGAAACTAAAGGTCAGTGCGGATAACGTCCAGAAGATGGAGAAATCCGCCGGTCCGTTGCCGGAAATGGTAACCATTACCCGTTCCGTAGCTAAGAAAAATGTGACAGTAGAATTGGATTTACGCGGAAAGCGGGCGGAAGAAATTGAGAGCCTCGTAGATGTTTATTTGAACGATGCGGCTGTTTCTAATATGAAAAGCGTGCGGATTATCCACGGCCATGGCACCGGCGTGGTCAAACAAATCGTGCGGGAAATGCTGGCCACTCATCCGCTGGCGAAGTCGTCACGACCGGGAGGGCGGGGCGAGGGTGGGGATGGGGTAACAGTGGTGAGTTTATAAAGAGAGGTACTCAAAAGTGAAAGATTCTGACGAAATAGCACTTATTAAAGATAAAGAATGGTCAATTATTGATGGTCAAGCTTGTCGTGTATCACACTTTACACCATTTGCTTCTATCGAAGACAGAAAGATTCAGAACAAAGGCTTAACAATGCCATATGCATGCATATCTCTAGAATGTATTAAACTAAAACATGAGGTTAATGGCTACATAACTCATACAACTGATTTTATTAACCTTTGGGAGGCTTTTAAGGTAAGGGGAATTGAAGCAGGTGAAGAAGTAATAGTAACTTGGACTAAGAGAAATTACAAAAAATATTATAAAGTATTTTTTTATTAGCCTACCGAAATTGATTATTTGGATTTGCCATAAGGGTTCGTATGAGATAATTAACGGCATAGTTGAAAAGCCTGAACTAACTGGTAAAGCATGGTTTGATGCGGTAAGACCGATAAAAGAGTGGAAGCCGGAAATAATGTGTTAAATATCGTGTTGGGATTGCTAACGTAACGGTAGTGAGTTTGTAATTATGACCGGTCAAAAAACTATAATTTGGGATTTTGACGGGACTCTAGTCCAGTTTACGAGTTGGCGATATGCCCTAATTGATGTACTGAATGAGTTTGAACCCGGTCATGATATAGACCATGAACAACTAAGGCCATTTTTGAGGAGTGGCTTCCCGTGGCATAAGCCGGAGGAACCTCATTTTCACTTATCAACACCCGAAGCCTGGTGGGACAGCTTAGAGCCTTTTTTTACCAGAGTCTATCAGAGTGTTGGGTTTAATATGGAACGTGCGGCGTTATTAGCTAGACAGGTACGTAAACAAATGACCAATCCAAAAAGATTTATTCTATTCGAAGACACTATACCGGTGCTAACGGAATTAAAGAAAAACGGTTGGCGAAACGTGATACTTTCAAATCATATGCCGGAGCTTCCCGATATCGTGAGGTCGTTGGAATTAACTCCGCTGATAGAATTTTGTCTAACCTCAGGGGTAACGGGATATGAAAAACCGAATCCGCAGGCTTTTCATATGGCTTTGTCATTGGCAGGTGACCCGAAAAATGTCTGGATGGCGGGGGATAATCCTATTTCTGACGTTAAAGGTGCCGAAATACAGGGCATACCGGCGATATTAGTGCGTGGTCAAAAAAATGAGGAAGCGAAATACAAAGCTAAGGATTTATGGGAAGTAATCAAGATAATCGAAGAACAGTAGGAAAGTAGTTTTTAGGGTGGGGATGGGGTTAAGGTGGTGAGGTTATAAAACAAAATGGTGGGTTTCATTTCGGTTTCACCTCAATCCCACCCACCCTACAAAATATCCCATAAAAAGTGTATAAGAGTAGGGTGGGTGTAGCGAAGCGAAACCCACCACCAATTATTCGAAATCCATATCTAAAATACTTTTCCCTATTTCACTGCCCCAATCTGGTTCATAAAAACCTTCTTTTACAAAATCTTTGAAGCTGCTATATTTCCATTCAACCGGTGAACTAACAAGACCATGTTTTACCGGATTGTAATGGATATAATCGCAATGATTGTTAAAATCTTGCTGGTCACGAATAGTATGTTCCCAGAATCTTCTCTGCCAGATACCCTTTTCATTCTTTACAGCCATCGAATCTGAGAATACCTTTGCTCTTGAGCCGGAATAATTACGGCTGAATTTAGCTTTTATCTTTTTCCAGCGTATTGAATAGTCGGAATCGTCAGCAGGTAAAGTCCAAATAATATGCAGGTGGTCGGGTAAGATTACCATTGCATCTATCTTAAATGAGTGAGAAGCGGAGGTAGATTCAAGGCATTCATTAAGTAAATTAATTGCGGATTTATCATAGAAAACAGGGAATCGTCGATAAGTTACAACGGTGAAAAAGTACGTTCCACCATTTACGAAAACGCGGCGATAATCAGACATGTTTTAATATAATCTTTTTGGTGGGTTACATCTCCGCTACGCTTCGATTACACCCACCCTACGTTATTTTCTATACATACTCTACTTTTTAGCTATTTGTTCAAGAGAATTAGCTATTCTATTCATCGTATTTTCGGGTTGTTTGAACCAAATTTGGGCAATTAATTGTCCACTAACCAGACATATTGTGGCTCTTGTGGTCAGACTAAAAAGAGAAGTGTTTGCACCTCATCCTAACCCCAAGATTTCACAATTATTCTGTTGGTTTCAACATCACCCTTCCAAACTTTAAAAAACGGTTTTCCTTCAACGATTAGATTATATTTTTGCATCAATTTGTGTATACCCATAAGAGCATAAGTTAATTCGCAAGGTTTTTCCGTTTCTTCCCACAATTGTTTATTATTCTTCCCCTCAACTAATCTCGCAAATTGGCGACAAAATTCGTTATATTTAGCTAAATCTTCTGGACTAAGCATATTTTTAATATCATCATAGGTAATCCCTTTTTGGTTCATTTTACCACCTGCCTATTAGTAATCATCTTACATACCGTATGTATTTTACACTAGTGATTCTTTAATTCAAATTGCACCACTACCGAAATTTCACCACTACTCCCATTCCATTTTTTATAATTATGGGTGTGTATCACCTTTCCATATAACAGCAACTAATAAAATCACTACAGCAAAAATCACATACATCCAACCTATAGGGAATTTCGGTATTGAAGAACTCAATAAACTAACGATCCCTTCTACCAAAATAACTAAACCAGTTACCCAAAGTGAAATACTATAAGTTGTCCATCTTTTTTGCATTACTGTAATCTCCTCCTTATCGTCGATATTAATAACAATATTAGTTGTTAAAATATTCCAATTTTAATGTTTTTTAATTTATTATCCCCAAGATATTTCGTCGTTTAATAGATGCTGTTTATCGTCATGGGGAGCAAGTCTATATTCCTTATAGAAAGTTCCCGGAATATTATACTTATGCCTGATTTTCTCAATCCTATTAAGTGTACTAATCAAGTCTAAGGTTTCTGGAGTTCCATCTGGCATCATATCCCATTTTTCTGATTTAGATTTACTACCTATGAGTCTGACCCATATCATACAAAGAGCATCATATATAGCTAAGTCATTCTTGCTGAAAATTCTTTTTAAATCATCATACGTAATACCTTAGCTATCATCATGAAACATCATCTCAGTGGCTTCTTCAATCGAAACGACTTTCCCTTTCACTAGAGGTTTCATGGTGAACCTACTTATATGTACGCCTTTAATTTGTAAGTGTTTTTATCCACCGAATGATTTCTCACTTACCTTCAATTATAATCCAAACCGTAATATTGTCAGTCATTACAACTTATTGTCCATGTGGTGTTCCTCTTGCATTTCACCTCATTTTTCGTTATGCTAGAGACAATTTAATAAGGTTTACCGGGAAATACGGATAGCAAGTTCGGTGGGAGCCCGACGCAGTACCGCCTGCTGTAATGCCTGCAAAGGATAAGCCAGAACGCCGGTCCCGGTGTAAGAAACCTCCGCGGAGAAAGGGGGGCTGGAGAGTGTTAGACGGAACATAATCCCCTTGTCCTGTATTGGAGAGGGGATTATTTATTTCACCCTCTCCCTATCCCTCTCCCATCAAGGGAGAGGGAACTAGATTTTTTAATCCTCTCGCCCCTAGTGGGAGAGAGCTAGAGTGAGGAGGAATAAACTCAAAGTTAAAAAGTTAAAACCATAGCTTAAAAGTGAAAACTAAATTATGTTGGTTAACCAGTTTTGAGTTGTTGCTTTGAGAGTCTGGATTCCGGCTTCCGCCGGAATGGGAATAATAGAATTGAGGTTAAATTTATATAGTGTCGAAATTAATAGATGATACGATAGCAAACATAAAACCTTTAGATAAGAAGGCGATGGCGGCGGCGCAGGCGAGGCAAGACTCGCTGACGAAGCCGCAGGGCAGTCTGGGACGGCTGGAGGAGTTATCCATTCAGTTGGCCGGGATTCAGGGCACAATGATGCCCCGGATTAAAAACAAGGCGATAATCACAATGGCGGGCGACCACGGGGTCGTGGCGGAAAAGGTGGGCAATTGGCCGCAGGAAGTCACTGCCCAGATGGTGCAGAATTTCCTGGTGGGCGGTGCGGGTATCAATGTACTTTCCAAGCAAATCGGGGCACGGGTTATCGTGGTGGATATGGGCGTGGCCGGCGATTTGCAAGATGCAAAATTACTATCCCGTAAAGTGGCTAAAGGCACACAGAATATTGCTGTCGGTCCGGCGATGACTATTGCTCAGGCAGAAAAAGCCATCGAGACCGGTATTGAAATAATAAATGCGGAAATTTCTAAGGGATTGGATATCGTCGGCACGGGCGATATGGGTATCGGCAACACGACACCGAGTGCGTCGATTTGTGCGGTGTTTAGCGGGCGTTCCCCGGCGGAAGTAACCGGCCGGGGTACCGGCATCGATGATGAGCAGTTGAAGCATAAAATTGCGGTTATCGAGCGGGCTTTAGCCGTAAATAAGCCTGACCCGAAGAAACCCTTAGAAGTGCTGGCGAAGGTCGGCGGCTTTGAAATCGGGGGGTTAGCAGGCGTAATGCTGGGTGCGGCGGCACAAAAAGTGCCGGTGATGGTGGACGGGTTTATATCCGGGGCAGCAGCGATGGTAGCAGTGGCAATGGCACCGCAGGTAAAAGACTATTTGATAGCCGCTCACGTTTCGGCGGAAAGAGGTCACCGTCTGATGCTACAGCACTTAGGACTCAAGCCTTTAGTGGATATGGAAATGCGGCTGGGAGAAGGCACCGGTGCGGCGCTAGGGATTTTCCTGGCAGAGGCGGCTTGCCGTATATTAAGTGAGATGGCAACGTTTGGCGAGGCGGGTGTTTCTGAAAAGGAGTAGAAAATCCCCCTTAATCCCCCTTTTTCTAAGGGGGAGATATTATAAAATATAGAAAGTATTTCTCCCTTCAATAGAGAGAGAGTTTTTAAGAAAGGGAATAAATTGAGGTTTTTAACAGCCCTGCGGTTTTTAACGATTATACCGTTACCGAAATTACGGGAAGTCAGCGGTAAAGACGTCGGCCGGTCGCTGGTATATTTTCCGGTCGTCGGTATCATTATCGGGTTGATACTGGCCGGACTTGCCTGGGTGCTGACGCTGGTATTACCGATGACCGTCGTGGCGATTCTCCTGGTTATCGCACTGGTATTGCTTATCGGCGGGCTGCATCTGGACGGGCTGGCAGATACCTTTGACGGGCTATCCGGGCATACGGTAGAGGAACGGCAGGCGATTATGAAGGACAGCCACATCGGTAGCTTCGGCGTGGTGGCTATCGTTTGCCTTTTACTTCTCGAATATGCTTCACTGATAAGTGTTCCGCGGGCGTGGCTGTTCTGGTCGTTGATACTGATGCCGATAGCCGGACGCTGGGCAATGGTGTATGTCATTACCGTCTATCCTTACGCCCGGCCGTCAGGTTTAGGGACGGTATTCAAAGAGAACGCCGGGAAGTGGACGATGGTTATCGCAACGGTTATTACGCTGGCGGTAGCCGGAGGGCTGTTCCTCTGGGGAGGGCTGGTAATTATGGCCGTGGTATGGGGAGTTACGGCAGGTGTCGGGGCGTTTTTTAAGAAGCGGTTTGCCGGATTGACCGGCGATAATTATGGTGCTCTTAATGTTATTGCCGAGGTCACGGTTTTAGCGATGGTAGTTTTGTTGAGTAATACGCACTGGCTGTTAAGGTAGGAGTCATATTTGTCGAAGATACTGATTGTGCGCCATGGACTGACGGAGTTCAACAGTAACCGCAAATTCTGCGGTATTACCGATATCGATATGAGCCCGGAAGGATACCGCCAGATTGAAAAAGCGCGCGACCGGCTGGCGAAACAAAAAATCGATACGGTATTCTGCAGCGATTTGAAAAGAGCCCGCGTCAGTGCGGAAATCATTACCGCCGGGCGTAATCTGGAAATCAGAACGGCACCGGAGTTACGGGAGATGAATTACGGCCGGTGTGAAACAATGACCTGGGATGAAATTTCAAAGGACTTTCCGGATATTACCGAAAATATGATTCACCGGAGCCTGAATCTCGGTTTTCCTGAAGGCGAAAGCTTAAACGATTTGGCATCGCGAATAAGCAGGTTTGCCGGGGTTTTAAAGCAATACCCGCCCGAACAGACGGTCTTGGTGGTCGGCCATAGCGGGCCGCTGGGCGTGTTGATTTGTACGCTGCTGGAATTCGGGATAGAAGCGTTCTGGCGGTTTTATATCGATAATGCTTCGTTATCTATAGTAAATACCTATCCCGATTTTGCGATACTTAACCTGCTGAACGATATATCGCACCTGGATGGGTTAAAAGAGTTGAAATAATATGAAAGTATTCGTATCATGGAGCGGCGGTAAAGACTGCAGCTATGCCCGTTATCTGGCCGAGAATAGCGGTCTGGAAGTGAAGTACCTGCTGAATATGGTTTCCGAGGATGGGAAGCTATCATGGTCGCATAATATGCCGGCGGAAATCCTCGAAGCCCAGGCGCAGGCTATGGGCGTGCCTTTAATCATGCATCGGACTGACCAGGCGAACTATGAGGCGGAATATAAAAAGGCCATCGGACTATTAAAAAAGCAAGGTATTACGGGTGGGGTTTTTGGAGATATCGATTTCGAACCGCACCGCGAGTGGGTTACAAGGGTCTGCAATGACTCCGGCGTTGAACCGATGTTACCGTTATGGGGACTTTCCCAGGATAAAATAATGGCGGATTTTGTAGCAACCGGACATAAAGCAATGGTGGTTGTCACCAAAGCGGAATTGATGGGGGAGGAATGGCTGGGCCGTATTGTCGACGAGAGTTTCATACGTGACCTGAGTGAATTAAGGCAGATGAAAAATATTACGGCGTGTGGTGAAGCCGGGGAGTATCATTCGCTGGTGATTAATGGGCCGTTGTTTAAAAAGAAAATGGTAATCCAGGAGACAAGTAAGAGTTTAAGAGAAGGCTACTGGTTGCTGGATATCAAGAAATATGAGTTGAAAGAGAAGTAGGAGGATATCTTTGGGTAAGTGCATTCTGGTAACGGGTGGTGCGAGAAGTGGGAAGAGCCAGTTCGTTTTGGAACAGGCATTAAAAACCGGTAAGCCGGTGCTTTTTGTAGCGACGGCCGAAGCCGGTGATGCCGAAATGCAGGCTCGTATCGAGGCTCATAAAAAAAGCCGTCCGG
Organism: Dehalococcoidales bacterium; assembly: GCA_016927955.1. Lineage (GTDB taxonomy): Bacteria > Chloroflexota > Dehalococcoidia > Dehalococcoidales > JAFGLR01 > JAFGLR01. The sequence goes on along the minus strand of JAFGLR010000039.1, from coordinate 490 downwards.
CTAACTGGAAAACGCTGGAAGCCCGTACCGGCCTGGGAAAAGAGATTGAAAAGAGTATCGGTGACGCCCAAACGGTCATCATCGATTGTATTACCTTATTAACAAACAATATATTTATGGACTACATTTCCGGGGCCGGTAAATTCACAGAAGATAAAGTCGAGGGCAGTCTTGACGAGGAAATTGACGGTATATTGAGCTGTATCAAACGGTACAGGGCAAAATTCTACCTAGTTACTAACGAGGTTGGTCTGGGTATTGTGCCGGAACATCCGATGAGCCGGTTATACCGTGATATGCTGGGAAAAGTAAATCAAAAATTGGCTAAAGCAGCCGACGGTGTCTTTCTGTTCGTCGCGGGAATACCCGTAAAAATTAAATAACCGTTCTAATTAGAGGAATTAAATTGAAGTGACCCCCAAAAGTTAGACACTTTTATTATAGGGCAGTAAGGGCTTGTCGTCGGTGAATAGCGGGCGGTAAGCCCTTT
>JAFGLR010000038.1 GCA_016927955.1 Dehalococcoidales bacterium | reverse complement strand
TGGGGAAGCGGGGAGTTGAACCCCGACGCCTTTTGGGCACATGGTCCTAAGCCATGCCTGTCTGCCGATTCCAGCACTTCCCCAGAAGTTATTCTATTCTAGCAAAGTAAGCTGGATAAGTCATCTATTTGTTGACAAAGTGTAAGGTTTAAATTAACCTGATTACGTGATAGCATTATTAATTGCCGCTTCCCTTGTTATAGCTTACTTGTTAGGTTCGATTCCATCGGCTTACATGGTCGGACGTTTTCGTAAAGGTGTGGATATCCGTAAGGTCGGCAGCCGTAATATGGGGGCGATGAACACTTTTTACCGGGTGGGATTCTGGTATGGTATTCTGGTACTCGTACTGGATATCGGGAAAGGTGCCGCCGCTGTTGCCATAGCGGGAGCTTTGATGCGACTAGCCGTCCCTACTGATTTTCTCCTCCTATTAATCCAGCTCATCGCGGGGGTAGTAGTCGTATTAGGTCACGCTTATCCGGTATTTTTGAAATTCAAAGGGGGCAAGGGTGGAGCGACCTGTATCGGAGTACTGGCCTGCCTGATGCCATGGGGCGCCCCGGTTTACCTGGGGCTTTTCCTATTATTGCTGGTGATTACCCGCTTCCCGACACTGAGTTATGCGGTAGCTTTCCTTTGCTTCCCCTTCTTAGGATGGCTGGTCTATCACAGCGGGGCACTGATAATATATTCCGTTGCTATATTGTTAATTCCGGGTCTTTTATATATCCCTCGTATAAAAGAAATGCGGTCAAAAAGCGGTGGCTGGAAGCATCTTTTCCTTCGCCGCAATCTGAAAGACCGTCTGTAAGATTAACTCGAAAATAGAGTAAAAACTCATTATATTTCAATCTGTTTGTGCTATAATGACTCCAAAGATGTTTGAAAGAGGCTGCATTGTCGGATATACAGGATGCGTTTTTAGATATAGAAACTACGGGGCTGTCCGCCACTGAGTGCGAAATTACGGTTATCGGTATTTATCTGGCTAACGGGACCCGAAACAGACTTGTCCAGTTGGTCGGTAACAGAGTAACCGATGAAAACCTGTTGAATTCATTACAGGGGACCAATACTATTTATACTTATAACGGGATGAAGTTCGACCTGCCGTTTATTCAGCAGCGGCTGGGGGTGGACCTGACCGGAATGTATAAACACTGTGACTTGATGTACCGTTGCTGGGATAATAATCTTTTCGGCGGTATGAAAAGTGTGGAAGTGCAGTTGGATATTCCCCGGAGGTACAAAGAAATCAACGGATTGGAAGCTATAAAATTATGGTGGCGTTATATTAATAATTATGATGAGAAAGCGCTATCATTATTACTGGAATATAACAAAGAAGATGTTGTAAACCTTAAAACGCTGCGTGATAGACTATTCAAACAATAAGGAGGCAATTCTATGACTTTAGGTATCTGGCTCGGCATAGCTGGTTTAGTAATTCTCATTATACTTTTAATTTTCGTTATGCGGCGAAACAGAAAAAAATAATAAAGTAAATTAGGCTGTAAAATTAATCCGTCCTAATACTAGTAGGCTATAGCTTGCTATCGTTATGATACGTCGGCATCGATGGTGTATCTAATAAACTTAATCTAATGACTATCAATAAAATAGACCGGAAGAACATTCGGGGAGTAGCCCCGAATGTTCTGTTTTTAGGCATCGGGAGTTTATTAACCGATATTTCCAGCGAGATGATTTTCACGCTGGTGCCTCTATTCCTGGCTAATGTACTCGGTGCGGCGACAACTGTCATTGGTTTTGTTGGCGGCCTGTCCGATAGCCTGGACAATATTTTCCGCATATTTTCCGGCTGGTTCAGCGACAGGCTCGGCAAGCGAAAAAATATTACCGTGGCCGGTTATGCCTTATCCACCTTAGTCAAGCCTGTAATGTATTTCGCTTCCAGCTGGGGTGTTGTGTTAGGTGTCCGGTTCGGCGACCGGGTAGGTAAGGGCATACGTTCTTCGCCGCGGGACGCTTTAATTGCAGATTCCGTATCGGCGACGGAACGGGGTAAGAGTTTCGGTATCCACCGGGCGATGGATACTTTAGGTGCGGTTATCGGTCTGGCTATAGCAGCCTTGATTATCTATAACGTCCAGGGGAGCGGCGGCTTTAATTTAGCCATACGAAGCTACCAGTGGATAGTGATAATCGGGGTAATTCCGGCTATTCTCGCCGTGATTGTCTTGCTTACGACAGTCCGGGAGCCGGAGAAACATACCGCCTTAAATGCCGTGAAGTTTAACCGGCAATGGCTCTTCGATTTTGACAAACGTTTTTTTATTTTTATTACGATTGTCGGTTTATTTAATTTAGGCCAGTCCTGTAACTTTTTCGTCATACTGAGGGCGCAGAATCTAGAGGTACCCTTAATCCAGACCATTTTAATGCTGGTAGTTTATAACATGGTTTATGCTCTGATTTCTTTACCGGCCGGTATGCTCTCGGATAAAGTGGGACGAAAGTGGGTTATTACTATCGGCTGGTCGGTTTATGCGTTGGTTTATCTTGGTTTCGCCCTCGCAACACAAATATGGCAGGTATGGGTTCTCTTTATCGGTTATGGAATTTATAGCGGAGTTTCAGAAGGTGTCGCAAAGGCTTTTGTAGCTGATTTAGTCCCGGCAGAAAAAAGGGGTACCGCTTACGGGCTATATTACGGTGTAGTAGGTCTGGCTCTCTTGCCGGCAAGTGTTCTGGCCGGTTACTTATGGCAGATAATCAATCCTGCCGCAGCGTTTTATTTCGGTGCCGCAATGGCACTCGTAGCGGTTATCGGTATGATAGGCTTTATAAGAAAATGACGAAGACCCACTAAATTTGACTTCTCGAATCATCTATTTTAAAGTAGCTTTAAATAGACGTCCTTTATTTACATTGAACTATAAGAGATAGAATTATGGATAAGGCAAAAAAACAATCGCCTCAGCAATTCAATAAGGTTTTGGATATGCTGCCGGTTTATCTGGTACTGCTGACGCCGGATTATTATATTCAATTCGCCAACCGGTTTTTCCGCGAGCGTTTCGGGGATGTTGTCGGTAAAACCTGTTATGAATCCTTATTCAAGCGCACCAAGCCCTGCGAAAAATGCCAAACCTTTAAAGTGTTGCAAACTGACAAGCCATTACAATGGGATTGGGTCGGGCCGGATAAGCATTATTACAGTATTTATGATTTTCCATATATACAAGCAGACGGTTCCAGGTTAATTATGGAAGTAGGTATCGATGTTACCAAAGAGAAACGAACGCAAGAGGCATTACGGAAAGCCCATAATTCTCTGGAAGCCAGAGTCCAGGAACGTACAAAGGAACTTCAGGAAACCAGAGACTACCTTGATAATCTGTTTAACTATGCTAACGCTCCTATTATCGTGTGGAATCCCGAGTTTAAAATTACCCGATTCAACCATGCCTTTGAGAGACTGACCCGGCTAACCGCCGCCGAGGTACTGGGACGTAAACTGGATGTTCTATTTCCTGAAAACAACCGTGAGACGTCAATGGAACTTATCCGTAACCTGGTCAAAGGTGAACGTTGGGAAGTCGTTGAGATTCCCATTTTGAGAGCTGACGGCACGGTAAGAACGGTTTTATGGAATTCAGCGAATATTTATGCTGACGACGGGATAACACTGGTGGCTATTATCGCACAAGGCCAGGACATTACCACTTTGAAAGATACACAGGGGAAGTTACTTTCCTACGAACGGCTGGCTACTATCGGTAAGGTCTCGGGAAGCATCGCTCATGAGATTAGAAATCCGTTAGCAATTATCGATAGCTCCCTGTTTTATCTGGAGAAGATATTACCGGATACGGATGAAAGGGTAAAAACTCACCTGAGCCGGATAAGTTCGGCCACTCGTCAGTGTGCCAGTGTTATCGAAGCGTTACTGAAAATGACCCATCCCGATGAACTACGGTTAGGTAGTGTAGACCTGCAGAAGTTTATCGATGTCATTTTGAGTGAATACTGCCCGGTCGGGATAACGACGGTTAATGATTTTCTTTCCGAAACTATAACTATCAAGGGGGACCAGGAACAACTGCGTATTGCTTTCGGTAATATTATCAGAAACGCAGTTCAGGCAATGAACGGTAGGGGTACGTTAACAATTGCGATACGCACTAACCGGGATAATGTAGATATCAGTATTGGTGATACCGGGCCGGGTATTCCGCCGGAGAATATAGAGAAGATATTCGAGCCGTTGTTTTCGACTAAAGCTAAAGGAGTCGGCCTCGGATTATCTATTGCTAAATCTATCGTAGAGTTGCATGATGGTAAAATAACCGCTACTTCCGAACTCGGGGAAGGGGCTGTTTTTACCGTCAGGTTTCCTCTTTCCCAGACCAACAGGTCTTAGTTCGACCTGAACGGGTAAGTAAAAATCGGCATAATCTTCATAACCGGAAAACCTTTTCACCTCGGGAGTAACTATAATTATTGTTTGACACTGCTGCCTGCCCTAAACTAGAATTTAACAGGAATTGTCCGATTAATCAGGTTCCAGCCGCTATGTTACGGAATACTGTTCAAATCTCATAATACGATCGGTATGAGCGAATATTCAGAATGAATTGAAGGAGGCCTATGGTTATCGAGTATAAGAAAGAAGGCCGTATTGCTATTTTTACCATTAACCGTCCGGAGGCAATGAATTCGATGAATGTCGCCGGATTACAGGAAATCGGCAAGGCAATGACGGACTTTCAAAACGACCCGGAACTCTGGGCAGGTATCTTTACGGCAGTAGGAGATAGAGCTTTCTGTGCCGGTGCGGATATCAAAGATGCTTTGCCTTATATGAAAGAGCATAACGGTACCGTTCCTTTAACTCACATGAACGGTCTGCCGATATGGAAGCCGCTAATTGCGGCAATCAACGGAATAGCACTGGGCGGTGGTCTCGAAATCGCTCTAGCGTGCGATATACGTATTGCAGTTGAAAAAGCCCGTTTCGGATTTCCGGAGACGACTCTAGGTCTGATTCCCGGCTGGGGTGGCACACAACGGTTACCTAGACTGATCCCCTGGGCTAAAGCGGCGGAAATGATATATTCCGGTAAGTGGATAGATGCAAATGAGGCCTATCGAATCGGTTTAATTAATGCTATCGTAACGCCGGATAAATTGATGACTACGGCTAAGGAGTGGGCGGAAGTCATATGTAAGTCAGGCCCGCTGGCTGTCCAGGCCGCCAAAGAAGCGATGATTCGCGGTACCAGCACCAGTCTGGAAAACGGTCTTAAAATTGAATCTGAAGTCGAATTTAGAACAATGGGGACTGGGGATTTCATTGAGGGTACCGGTGCTTTCATAGAGAAACGAACGCCGCATTTTAAAGCAAAGTAATTTAAGATAAAGGTAATAATAAGAGGAGGCTAATTTTGGCAGAAGCAGTAATCGTCAGTGGTGTCAGGACAGCTATCGGAAACTTCGGGGGGGCTTTAAAAGATATACCTACCGTTAAGCTTGGGGCGACAGTAATCAAGGACGCTCTGAAAAGAGCCGGTCTGCGTCCGAAGCTTGACCCGGAAATTTTGAGTTATGCCCCATCGGTATTTAAAGATACCGGTCTGACAGATTTGGAAAAGAAATATTTCAACTGGGATAAAGCTCTAACAGAGGTCAGAATCGATGAAGTGATTATGGGTAATGTTTTGCAGGCCGGACAGGGGCAAAACTCTGCCCGTCAGGCGATGATTTATGCCGGTGTACCGAAAGAAACGAACGCTTTTACTGTAAATAAAATTTGTGCCTCCGGTATGAAGGCTGTGGCTCTAGCCGCTCAGGCTATCAAAGCCGGTGATGCTGAAGTGATAGTAGCCGGCGGTCAGGAAAACATGAGTTTAGCACCATATTATTTGCCGAAAGCCAGGTGGGGTGCCCGGATGTTCAATGCCGAACTGGTGGACGGTATGGTATATGACGGGCTGTGGGAAATATTCAATAATTATCATATGGGTATGACGTCAGAAAATATCGCTGAGAAATATAACCTTTCCCGTACGGAACAGGACGAATTCTCATTAGAAAGCAACCGGAGGGCTGTAGCCGCAATTAAAGCCGGTATTTTCAAACAGGAAATTGTGCCCGTAGAAATTAAAGAGAAAAAGGAAACTAAGCTGTTCGATACCGATGAGCATCCCAGAGAGACTTCAATGGAAGCCCTAGCGAAACTGGCTCCGGTATTCAAACAGGGAGGTTCCGTAACGGCGGGAAACGCTTCCGGTATTACCGATGCGGCTGCCGCTTTGGTAGTTATGTCCGATGAGAAAGCCAAACAGCTAGGCTTAAAACCGCTGGCCACAATTAAATCTTACGCATCAGGCGGTGTCGACCCGGCTTATATGGGTCTAGGACCTATACCGGCTACCCATAAAGCCCTTAAACTGGCCGGTATTACCCTGAAAGACATTGACGTTATTGAGCTTAACGAAGCTTTCGCTTCACAATCGCTCAGTGTTGTAAAAGAGTTGAATCTCGATTTGAATAAGGTTAATCCCTACGGCAGCGGTATTTCACTGGGTCATCCGATTGGTTGTACTGGTGCTCGTATTATTGTTACCTTAATAAACGAAATGGTACGCAAGAGCTATAAATACGGTCTGGCTACGTTATGTATTGGCGGCGGTCAGGGTATGTCTATCGTTCTCGAGAGAAATTAGCTAACATAATATTCTAACTAAATAAACATCCCTCTCCTATTATTAGGGAGAGGGATGTTTATTTAACTTGGGATAGTAATTAGCCGCTGAGTATTAAATGTGGTAAAATCTTTTTGATTTGAGAGTCAGATGAAATATTCATTCCGTTTTGTTATCGTTGCCGGTTTATTCATAGTGTGCCTGCTGACGGCTAATATAGTCGGAGTAAAGTTCGCCAGCTTCGGCTTTGTCAGCCTGCCTGCGGCCGTAATCCTTTTCCCCTTCAGCTATATCTTTGGCGACGTGCTGACCGAAGTGTATGGCTATAAAACAGCCCGGAAGGTAATCTGGCTGGGTTTCGGTTGTAATCTTATTTTTGTCATATTTGCTTACTTTGCTCAAATACTGCCTCCAGCAGTTGGCTGGGAAGGGCAACAGGCTTACGAGACAATAATCGGCAGCACCTGGCGTATCTTAGCCGCATCATTTCTGGGATATATCGTTGGTGAATTTAGCAACTCTTTTATTTTAGCGAGGATGAAAATATTGACACGAGGCCGCTGGCTATGGATGCGTACGATAAGTTCGACTTTAGTTGGCGAAGGATTAGATACAGTAATATTTTTAATCGTGGCTTATATGGGTATGCCATTCTTTACACCGATAGTTATTCTCTACCACTGGACGGCAAAGGTATTAATAGAAGTTATCCTGACGCCGGCGACATACCGGGTGGTCGGCTACTTGAAAAAGAAAGAAGATATCGATACATACGATTATAAGACCAGGTTTAACCCGTTTCTTATCAGATAGTAGATATGGATATTAAAATATTAGGTGCCCATAATACTGAATCTAAAAAAACCAGGATGAGTTGTATTTTAATCGACGGGAAACTGGTGCTGGATGCGGGCGGCCTAACATCAAGTTTATCCCTGAAAGAGCAAACCAGGCTTAAAGCAATTTGTCTGACACATGCTCATTACGATCATGTCCGGGATATCCCCGCACTCGGGATGAATTTATATCTCAGCAAAGCCCGGATAAATATTTGTGCTACAAAAGCAGTATATGGGTCACTAACAAAATATTTAATCAATGACGACCTGTATCCGGATTGGTTCAAACGGGCGGTTTTTAATTTTATAACTCTGGATAACAATAAGCCGCAGCTGGTTAGTGATTATACGGTTAAGGCTATGCCGGTGAATCATTCGGTTCCGTCGGTTGGTTTACAAATAAAAGACAGCGAGGGGAAAACGATATTTTACACCGGCGATACCGGGGCCGGACTGGCTGACATCTGGCCGTATGTTATGCCGCAACTACTCATTATCGAAGTAACCGCGCCGAACCGTTACGAAGAATCCATCGGCAACGGTGCTAAGCACCTGACGCCACGCTTACTTAAAGAGGAACTTATCAGCTTCCGTAAAATTAAAGGCTATTTACCTAAAATTCTGTTAACACATATGAATTTTCCTCTAGAAGATGAAATAGCCGCTGAAATCGAAGATGTAGCAGTATCTCTAAAATGCAGTATTTCGCTGGCTCATGAAGGAATGAGGATACTGCTTTAAAAATTACTGTTAACTCCAGTAGTTGAGGTAACTGTGGAGGAAGTTTTAAAATTTATTGCCGATAATAACGTCGGTAAACTGGCTAAATGGCTGCGAATGGTCGGATTTGATACTGAGTCCTTTAATGGTACCGACGATGGTGAGATGGTTGCGATTGCCGTGGCGGAAAACCGTATTATCCTGACCCGTGATACCGGAGTAATGGCAAGGCGGTTGATAACCAGCGGTCAGGTGAGAGCGATATTGATTGAGAGCGACCGGTTAGTCCGGCAAATTCGGCAGGTTAGTGAAGAGTTGCATATCGATAAGTCACAATATAAACCGCTGACTTTTTGCCTGGAATGTAACCGCACACTGATGCCCCGGACTAAATCCGAGGTTAAAAACCGGGTACCGTCCCATGTTTTCGAGACACAGGAACAGTTTGTCGAGTGTCCGTCATGCAATCGCATTTACTGGAGAGGGACGCACTGGCAGGCAATGCAGCGGAAAATCGAGAATGTGATAGAATAATAGTGTGGCAGAAATAAAGAAAATCGCGACCAATCGTAAAGCCCTACACGAATACCACATATTAGAGGGTTTCGAAGCAGGCATAGCTTTGACGGGTACAGAAATAAAATCTGTAAGGGCAAGTCATGTCAGCCTGGCAGAAGCATATGTGAAACCGGAGAAGGGTGAAATGTGGCTCTTGGGTGCCCATATCGCTCGCTATGAAGCCAGCGGATATAACAGTCATGAACCCACCCGGCGGCGGCGGTTGTTGCTGCACCGCAAGCAGATTAGCATGCTGGCCAGTGAGGTAAAACAAAAAGGCTTGACCATTGTCCCGTTGAGTATTTATATTAAAGATAGCCTGGCTAAAGTGGAAGTGGCTTTGGCTAAAGGTAAAAAACAGTTCGATAAACGAGCCGTCATTGCGAAACGCGATGCTGACCGTGAAATCGACCGTACATTAAAAAGTAAAAACAGATGATAGTTTTAAGTTATTAGTTAACAGTATAGAGGTTATAAAGAATAATTTTCTGTTTAGGCAGAAAACTGGCAACTAATAACTTATAATTAATTTGGGGACGCGTGGTTTCGACAGGGGAAGTATGCTACGGAGTTGCAGGCTGAGGTGGTCGCTTACCTCAATAAACAAGTGACAAATAACAACTGCCGAACCAGAAATGGTTCTTGCTGCCTAGTAAATAGGTCGCACATCCAACCCGGCCTCACCCCGGCGGGCTGGGATTGGGTGACGTTTAGTTGGGGTGCCGTTGCCTGACGCCGATACCGGTAGCGAAAGATTTTTCGGCTGGCCTGGTTAATTTCCGGTTAGCAGGGATTAGTCAGGTGAGATTTAAGAGCTGACTAAGCTTGTAGTACATTCCGGGTAGCTTCTTCTGGACGGGGAGTTCGACCCTCCCCCGTCTCCACCAGAAACTCGGGTTAAGGTAAGTTAAAAGCTATATTGAAAGTTCTGTCTACCGTACAGTACCGCCTACACT
>JAFGLR010000037.1 GCA_016927955.1 Dehalococcoidales bacterium | reverse complement strand
CTGGCTCATCTCCAGTATTTAACTTTATTAGGTAAAGCGCGGGAGAAGAAGTTGTCTGATGGTAGAATCGTTTATTCTTTGTCTTAAAGCATAAGCTAAAAGTAAGACATAATTTAATGGGATATATCTACGAACCTCAAAAAAAGAGGTCAGGATATGTTGCACCACGTTCAGTATATATAACGAGGCCTATCTTTAAGTGTTTGGAAGCTTTCTTAAAGTGTGAGTGATATTATTGTAAATGTTTTTTATTGCAACTTATTGCAATAACCGTAGATTATTGCTATAATCATCACCATGGAAGATGTAAATCATAACGGTCCTGCAAAGGATATAGCTACTTTATTAACTCAAAAGGGTTATCGGATTACTCCCCAGCGGACAATGATACTGGAGGCTATCCAGAGTAGCGACCAACACATCAGTGCGGAAGAGATTCACGCTCAAGTAGTGGCGAAATATCCTAACGTAAACATCTCAACGGTTTATCGCACTCTAGAGCTTTTGAAAAAGCTGGGACTGGTTACCGAGACAGACCTGGGCGGCGGTCGCTTCCGGTACCATCCGGCGGAGAAGGGCCATCACCATCACCTTGTTTGCCAGGAATGTGGCAATACAATCGATTTGGACAATTCCGAATTGTATCCGTTAAAGGAAGTTTTATTAAAAAAGCACAAATTCATTGCCGATTTACAGCACCTGGCCATTATGGGTCGTTGTGTAAATTGTAAGAAGTAAAAAAATTTGACCATATAATGCAATAAGTTGCAAATGCTAATAATAGCATAAGTCTGAAAAGAATATGGCAGAAACAAAGTTAGCTTGTCTTAGAGTCGATATATCCAGAGATACCGGTGAGATTATGTTACTTATCAAGACCGGTTGCGGTTTCAGACAGGTTATGGGGTGGCTGGATGTAAATGATTTGTATGAATTTGATGATAATTTACTGGGGATTTGTTCTGATATTAAAAGAAGAGACTCCGGAGAAAATAACGGCAGGCCGGCCAATATAGAATTATTGTGTGACGCCGATGCAGGATAAGGTTATCCGTAAAAATCATAATGAGGAGCGTTAGATGCACATACCGGATGGATTTCTCAACGTGGCAACGGTGGCTACGACCGCAGTAATTTCGACAGGCGGTGTAGCTAATGCCGTAAGAGTTACAGGGAAACACCTTAAAGAAAAACAGGTACCCTTAATGGGTATTACCGCCGCCTTTATTTTTGCCGCCCAGATGCTTAATTTCCCCATTGCCGGAGGCACTTCCGGCCATTTTGTCGGTGCAGCTCTCGCAGCGATACTTTTAGGCCCCTGGGCGGGTCTGCTGATAATGACCTGCGTTCTTATTGCTCAATGCCTTATCTTCCAGGATGGAGGTTTACTGGCACTGGGAGCCAATATCTTCAATATGGGCGTTATCGGTTGTTTCAGCAGCTATAATATTTACCGTATTTTTACCCGTTTCTCAGGAAATAGTAAGCGAATGAAGTTAATCGGTGGTTTTACCGGTGCCTGGTTCGCAGTCCTTTTAGCCTCCGTCGCCTGTGCTTTAGAATTATCCTTTTCCGGGGCATCACCATTGCAGGTAGTTCTTCCGGCCATGGCGGGAGTACACGCCTTAATCGGTATCGTCGAAGGGGCAATTACGGTTGTAGTGATTAGCCTGATAATAGCTACCAGAGCCGACCTGTTGGAGATGAAGAATTTTAAACTGCAAGGAGAAACCAAATGAAATCGAAATGGTGGCTCGCAGCGTTAGTAGTATGTTTGGCAGTAGCAATATTTTCTCCGCTGGCATCTTCATCGCCTGACGGACTGGAAAAGGTGGCCGAAGATAAAGGCTTTATTGATATGGCCGGGAATGCGCCTTTCCGGGTTATCGCCGACTATATATTCCCAGGTATTCAAAATGAAGCTGTGGCGACCATTATAGCCGGTATTATAGGAACGTTAGTTCTGTTCGGCGTGGCCTATGGTTTAGCATATCTTTTAGTGTACACCAGGAAAAAGAAGTTCGCCTTAAACCAAGAGAGGTAGTAAGTTGAAACACGCGTTTCTTGACCAGTATAGCGACCGGAACAGTTTTATGCACCGGTTGGACCCGCGTACGAAGTTTATCGTCACGCTGGTCTTCATACTGGCGGTCATTTTAACGCTGCCCGCACAGTGGGAGGCTTTCATCCTGTATTTCGTTATCATCAGCATACTAATCGGTATATCACGGGTACCGGTTTTATATGTATTGAAACGTTCACTGCTGGTGCTGCCTTTTGTGATAGTCATAGCGATATCGCTGCCTTTTTTCAAAGAGGATGTTACCAGCGGAAGCTACAACATTGGTCTGTTACGTGTATCCGTAGCCGGACTGCAGGTTTTTTATACCATTCTTGTTAAGGCCTGGCTTTCCGCCCTAAGCTTGATTCTGTTAACTGCTACGACTAAGGTTACCGAACTCTTCAAAGGCCTGGAACAGATGCATTTCCCGCGGGTGATGATAATGATTCTTACTTTTATGTACCGATATATCTTCGTGATAACCGATGAAGTAATGCGTATGAAGCAAGCGAGAGATAGCCGTAACTTCGGCGGACGTCACTGGTGGCAAATCAAAACAATCGGTAATATGATAGGGACTCTGTTTATCCGGAGTTACGAGCACGGTGAACGTGTTTATACAGCGATGCTGGCCCGGGGTTATGACGGACAGAGCCGGGTGCTGAATCGATTGAATTTCAAAGCAGCGGATGGTATATTCGGTATCGGGCTGGTTATTGCCCTGTTGGCGTCCACTACTCTGGTATATATATTTCATTAGCTGAGGGTTGCAGGGTGGAAGAAGTAATTAATATTACGGATTTATCTTACTCCTATCCGGACGGGCAAAAAGCTCTGGAAGGAGTAAGCTTGAAGATTATTCGTGGTGAGACAGTGGGTTTGCTTGGCCCGAACGGAGCCGGTAAATCGACACTGCTGTTGCATTTCAATGGAATATTACACAGTAACGGCGCCGTTCAGGTATTGGGACGGGCGATAAAAGATAACAATTTGGGTTTCATCAGGAGCAAAGTAGGACTGGTTTTTCAAAATCCGGACGACCAGTTGTTTTCACCCACGGTTTTCGATGATGTCGCTTTCGGTCCGCTGAATATGGGTTGTACAAAGGCGGAAGTGTTGCAGACGGTGCAGCGGGCGCTGGAATGGGTGGGTATGGCGGGTTATGAAAACCGTTCTCCGCATCACCTAAGTTGGGGGGAGAGAAAACGCGTTGCAATCGCGACGGTACTGGCGATGTCTCCGGAAATATTAGTGCTGGATGAACCGTCAAGTAACCTCGACCCGCGGGGCAAATGGGCTCTAATCGACTTATTGAAAAAGCTTCCGCAGACGAAAATTATTGCATCCCACGATTTGGAACTGGTACAAGATTTATGCCAGAGGATAGTTATTCTCGATCGGGGAAGGATTGTCGCCGACGGCAACAAAGCTGGTATCCTTTCGGATACCAGCTTACTTGCACTACATGGATTAGGCAGACAGGACGAATTGGTTATTTAGTCCTACGGTTTTTTTCCGGCGACCGCGCTTCTTAGCACACGCATCGTTGCTCCGGATTCCAACTTAAGCACAAAACTATTTTCCTCGACACTCTCAATGCGGCCGTAAATACCGCTGGTGGTGATAACATCATCGCCCTTTTGCAGTTCGGTCATCAATTTCTGTTGCTCTTTCTGACGCTTGCGCTGCGGGCGAATCATTAGGAGGTACATCAGGCCGAAAATAACTACTATGAAAACTATCATTCCCCACTGGTCCCAGAAGGATGGGGGAGCGGCGTCGGCATCTGTGGTAGTCGTGCCGTAACAGCCGGTTGTTAATAATAAGCCAACCAGCAGTATACCCAATATAACGAGACTGAGATGTTTGTTTTTTAACACATTTCCTCCTTAATTAGTAGCTATGAGCTATGAGATTTGAATTATTATCCTTTAAAGCTTGCCTCTAACCGACCAGGGGCCGGCCGAATCTATTTTTACTTTGACTAACTGCCCAAGGTAATTATTCTTACTATTAAAGAATACCAGTTTATCCGTCCGAGTTCTACCCCGCCATCTGCCGCCCTTTTTTCCATCGACAAATATTTCTACGGTTTTACCGATTAACGACTCGTTTATGGCCGCACTTATATTTTCCTGCAGTTCTTCAATCATTTTGAGGCGGCGGGTTTTTTCCTCGGCTGGAACGTCATCTTTTAAGTCACGGGTGGCAGTGGTGCCTTCACGGGGGGAATAGGCTGCCACATGGACGGTGTCGAATTTCATTTCGTTAATCAGGTCGTAACTGTTCTGGAACTGTTCGGTAGTTTCGGTAGGGAAACCTACGATAAGGTCTGTGCTTAAAGCCAGCTCCGGTATATTTTCACGCATCAAATTGGCGAGGCGGCGATAGTGGTCCACGGTGTAGCCTCGTTTCATCAGCTTCAGTATTTCATCGTCACCGGCCTGTACCGGCAGGCTGACCTGCTCGCATACCTTTTTCAGACAAGCCATAGTTTTAATGAGTTTTTCGCTCATATCTTTCGGATGGCTGGTTAGAAACCGGATTCTCAGGAGACCTTCGATATCGTTTATCTCGGTTAATAAATCGGCCAAATCCGGTTTGTCCGGTAAATCTTGTCCGTATGAATCGACATTTTGCCCCAGCAAAATGATTTCTTTCGTGCCGCGTTTTACCAGTTCTTTAGCCTCATTTACGATTTCAGCCACCGGGCGGCTCCGCTCACGACCGCGGCGGTAAGGCACGATGCAGTAAGAACAAAAGTTATTGCAGCCCTGCATTATCGTAATGTAGGTACTGAGTTCCGGGTGTGACGGTAAGGGCATGGCTGTCGGCTGGGCCAGCCAGGGCGGAAACTCACCGGGTTTAAAAAAATAATCGACATGAGGTAATATTTGTTTAAGGCCTGCAATATCCGGACCGACCAGACAGCCCGTAACGGCTAGTTTGAGCTGAGGACGGGCGTGCTTGAGTGCTTTCAGGTTTTTCAGTTTATTAATGACTTTATCTTCGGCGTGCTGGCGTACCACACAGCTATTGAGTACGATAACATCAGCTTCTTCCGCTATATCAGTAACCTGATACCCCAGTTCTTCGAAGAGTCCGCCAAGACGCTCCGATTCGACTTTATTCATCTGGCAGCCGATGGTCCAGATATAATATTTTGGTATTTCAACCATAATATAATAATCCTAACCCGGGGAATAATACTCAACGGAGGAATAAAGAGATAAGAGATTAGATTTATGATTCTATAAGATGAGAACTACTAACTACTAATTACCCAATACCTCAAATTCTGTGGAAATTGCTGGCGGAGGGAGTGGGATTTGAACCCACGACCCAGATCACTCCGGGCAAGCGCTTAGCAGGCGCCCGCACTAGACCACTATGCGATCCCTCCGCAGTCCTTCAGTATGATACCACAATCGAGAGAATTTACTCAATTGTTTACTCTTTGTTTTCACTTCGCAATAAACATAAGCCTGTGTTATGATGAAAACTATGGAAGTAAATATTTCAATTGCCGAGGAATTCAAGGGAAAAGTGACACGACGTTGGCTGCGAGACATAGCCGAACAGGTATTGAAATCGGAAAAGACCGGTACGAATGTAGAGATGGGTGTCCTCATTACGAACCAGGAAAATATCCGCACCTTAAATATGACATACCGTGATTTAAATGAACCTACCGACGTTTTATCTTTTTATATGATTCCCGAATCCGAACAGAACGACGATATGTTTATTATGCCTCCGGATAATGTTAAACATATCGGTGAAGTGGTGATATCCTATCCCCAGGCTCGCAAACAGGCTGAGGAAAACAAACATACCGTGAAAAAAGAAATTACTGTTCTCTTGATTCACGGTGTATTACATCTGCTGGGTTATGACCATGAAGAACCGGCTGATGAAAGAAAGATGAAGTCGAGAGAGAAAGCAATACTCGATAGTGTCGGAGACGGATATTGAAGGTACTCGGAATTGCTGGAAGCCCCCGCCGTGGGGGCAACACGGATACTTTACTTGCGGAAGTACTGCGCGGTGCGGCGGAGAAAGGCGCGGAGACAAAGACTATCGTCCTCAGTAAGTTAAAATACGTTTCCTGCCAGCACTGCGATGCCTGTCTGGAAAAGGGTATTTGTAAAATTAACGATGATATGCAGCAGGTTTATAAAGAATTAGCCGAAGCTGACGTTATTGTATTAGCCTCACCGATGCAATTTATGGGCATTACCGCCGAAGCTAAGGCGATGATTGACCGCTGTCAGGCATTATGGGCGAAGAAATATGTTTTAAAAGTGCCCCCGCTTGAACCGGTTAAGGAAAGAAAAGGCTTCTTTGTCTCCGTAGGCGGCCGCAAAGTGCCTAACCTGTTTGAATCGGCGCTGGTTGTCGTAAAGACATTCTTCCGTATTATCAATGTGACTTACACCGGCGATTTATTATTTACCGGCGTCGATGAAAAAGGTGCCGTCGCCCAACACCCCAGCTCTTTGCAGCAGGCGTTTTTAGCCGGACAGAAACTGGTTACGGAATAGACGCCAATGCCAGAATCGAAATTCCCCCAACACGTAACCAGGTGCGGTAATACTGAATTTCACTGGGGTAAACGCACCTATATTATGGGTATCATCAATACATCACCCGATTCTTTCTCCGGCGACGGTTTCGCCGGTATCGAAGCCATCGTTGCCCAGGCTAAAAGCTTCATCGCTGACGGTGCGGATATTCTGGACGTCGGTGGCGAATCCACACGCCCCGGTTCGCCCACTGTTTCGGTACATACGGAAATACAAAGGGTAATACCTGCTATTGAGCGTCTGGCTCTTGAAGTTTCCGTACCCATCTCCGTCGATACTTCTAAATTTGAGGTGGCAGAACAGGCTTTAGCTGCCGGAGCGGCTGTAATAAATGACCAGTGGGGCTTGAAAAAGGAACCCCGTCTGGCGGAACTGGCGGCTAAAAAAGGCGTTCCTATAATCCTAATGAGCAACCAGCGTGACATCGGCGGATATGATTCCGCTGCAAAACGAGACACCGCTGCTTATAACGACGTAATAAGCGAAGTGATTTCATCGCTGCAGAAAAGCCTGGCAGTGGCCCGTGAAATCGGAGTACCCGAGGAAAATATCATTATCGACCCCGGCATCGGTTTCGGTAAGACCTGGCAGCAGGATATTGAAATTATTCGTCGTTTGCGTGAGCTTACGGTATTGAAATGCCCGATTCTTTTAGGGACGTCGCGTAAATCTCTAATTAAAATGGTATTAAATTTACCGGCCAATGAGCGGGTGGAAGGCACGGCGGCTACCGTGGCTATCGGTATTGCTAACGGTGCGGATATCGTCCGGGTGCATGATGTTAAGCAAATTGTGCGTGTTTGCCGCATGACGGATGCGATTGTAAGGGATGTAAGCTGATTAGTAAAAGCAAAAAGAAGTAGCTTTTGTTGGTAAATATACCGAGGTTATCCTAACATAATAGCAAAGAAATCAATTATGAGTGTTTACCACATTACAACGAAAAAGATAACAACCGCTAATATAGGGATTCTCTCGAATCTAGTCACGATAGTAAAATAAATAAACCTGACCATGCAAGGGGCACATCAGGCTATGTTGTTGTCCAGTGAAAATGTCACCCTTAATGTTCTGAGAATTTGTCACCCCCCTACTTATCAATAAATATTCTATATT
>JAFGLR010000036.1 GCA_016927955.1 Dehalococcoidales bacterium | reverse complement strand
GATACCGATGACGGTTTCGGCAACCTCGCCGAGGGTTTCTCCGGTACCACGAGTTCGGCTTCGGTGCATTTACCTGCCTTAGAGACGGCAACTGGTTATTACTGGCGGATCCGCGCGGTTACTCCGGTAACCGGCAGATGGTCGGAAATCCGTAAATTCACCACTGTATTGGGCGGCGAGGTCGATGTGCCCGGACTGACCGGTCCGGAGGCGGGCTCGGTAGTCCCGGTAAGACCGGTCTTGCAGTGGCGTGCTGTCGCGGGGGCCGAAAAATACGAAGTCCTGATTGCTACGGACTATCTTTTTACCGAAATTGTGGTGGACCGGACGGGCGAAAAGGCCTTACCGACTACCGCATGGCAGTGCGAGGTGAGTTTACCGCCGGATACCACTTATTACTGGAAAATCCGGGCGGCCGGGGCGGCCAGTTACAGTCCCTGGAGCAATACGGGCGTTTTTATTACCGAACCGGCGTCCGCAGTCGGCTTGCCCCTGACTGCCGGGACGACTCCCGCCGCGGTGACGACACTTCAGGTGATTATGCCGACCTCGACACTAATTCCGGATGAATCTCATGTAATTACCACAACTATTACTACCGGTCCGATTCCGGACGAACAGGCGTCTCCGGAATGGTTGAAACCGCTGTTTTATCTGGGCGGCGCCATACTGGCCGTAATGCTGGGGCTTTTGATTACAATGGTGGTAATGCTGGTGCGACGGAACCGCTATGATTGAGCGGCGTCGGTTTCGTGCGGATAATCTAACAGAACCACTTGAGTGGTCTCCGGGGCGCTGGACCGGCTGATGTTCAGCTTCGGCTGCGGTACTGCGGCGGCAGCCCCCGTTTCCTGCAAGAAGCGGTCTACCGTTTCAAGCTCAATCTTCCCCTGCGGAGTCTTGTAATGCATCGGGATGACCACTTTCGGCGTTAGCTGGCGGACTATCTCCGCAGCGGTCGTAGCGTTTATAGTGTAAACTCCGCCGACCGGAATCATCAGGACGTCACAGTTCTGCAGCTGTTCTACCAGGGAGGCGGATAGCGGGTGCCCGAGGTCGCCCAGGTGGCAAATAGCAAGGTCGTCGGTCTCGATGCGGTAAGCTACGTTCTTACCCCGTTGTTGGCCGTGTTCGGCATCATGGAAAGTCGGAATGCCGAAAATAAGAATATTGTTGATTTCGTATTCGCCGGGGCGGTTGATGACTTTGAATTCACCGGTTATGCCCTCGACATAATTGTGGTCGCGGTGGTCGTGGCTTACGGTAACGATGCGCGCCGTGAGTTTTACCAGCGTATAGCCGGTATCCGGCCCGCACGGGTCCGTGATAACGATACCGTGTGTCGTCTTAATGCGAAAACAGGACTGGCCTAACCACGTAATTTCCATCGTTTAAAATATAGCACAGGAAGCGGCTGGATTCAAGGAAAGAGGCAATTATAGGAAAGACTTGTTGTAGAGGCGTATGTACATATGCCCTGTGATAGCGTAGAATTTAAAGGAAAATAAGGCTTAGCGGGATTAATATGAATAATATAGCAGAAATAACGAGAGAAAGAAAGACAAGCAAGCTAGCAATAACTTCGATGGTTCTTGGTATTGCAGGCCTGATTTTACCGTTACTCTATTACCTTTGCTTCCTTCTTGTACAATTATTTACCGATGATTCGAATATTTATTTTTCCGTTTTACCTTATATTTTTGTAGTAACTAATTTTATAACATTCCTATCACCCTTAACGGCAATAATAATTGGGGCAATTGCAGTCGTAAAAATAAAACATTCGCCTATTCTTAAAGGCAAAAACTTGGCAATTACCGGAATAGTTTGCGGTTGCGTGGATATCGGTTTGTGGTTTTTTGGCGGAGTTTTATGGGTTACGGGTATTTTGAGCAAGTTAACGATATAAAAAACACGCCTGGTCTTAAACCAGCCGCTACAAATTAATTTAACTAAATATCCAGACTAGACCTTTAATGCGGCCTTTGGTTTGATTTTGATATCTAAGTTAAGGGCTTCGATGACTTTAAATAAAGTTCCCAGTGTAATATTATTATCGCCTCGTTCCAGCCGGCAAATCGCCGGTTGTTGCATGCCGACCATACGGGCAAGCTCGCGCTGACTAAGTGATAATTCATTCCTGCGGGCGATGATTATCTGAATCGTCTCATACTTTCGCTTTTGAGCTTCATATTGTCTGCGAACACCCGGCTTGGCTAATAGTTCGGCTTTAAAATCCCGGAAATCTGACCCATCCATTCCGTTACCCCCGATGTTTCTATGGTAATATGATAACATTTATGTTATCACTTGACAAGCCTTTGACAAATACTTTCTTCGGCGTTTTTATAAGTAATCTTTATAAGTATCCATTCTCTCTTTGGCTATTTCGAGGTCTCTCTTTAACAGTCTATCGGTCTTTTTCTTT
Organism: Dehalococcoidales bacterium; assembly: GCA_016927955.1. GTDB lineage: Bacteria > Chloroflexota > Dehalococcoidia > Dehalococcoidales > JAFGLR01 > JAFGLR01. Next base: position 16,533 of record JAFGLR010000036.1, on the reverse strand, counting down.
ATCGCATGTAATAAAATGAACTTTTTACCGGAAGCGGCAAAATAAAAAATTCTGTAATAATCAGAACTGTGTTTTATCCTTAATGCCCAGACCTTGCCCTCTATGTTTTCCACATAAGGCAAGCCAAGTGAAAATTCAAATCTGTATAGCAAATCGAAGACATGTATGATTTCCGCTTGTGCTCCGTCTGTCTGTTTCAAAATAAAATTTTTGACGGGTTCATTTCCGGTTTTATCTTTATAAAAAATTATGTGCCAATCCATAGCCTATATTATACTATAATATTCTATCTAAATCTCTATTAGTCTCTTATAGTATAAACTTTTATTTGCGTGGAATGACAATAAAGTAATCTGTACTTTGTAATTGGTAATTTGGGATTTGTTTGGTTATTGTATCTTAGAGCTTGTAATTTACCCGCTACAGACTACCCGTAATAACTCTTCTTCTTTCCCGCCTCAGTATTAACAACCTCGAATTCAGCTTTATTTTTCGGGATTTTCTTATCGGTGAAGCCGATTTTTTCCTGCATTAATTTGAAGAATTCCGGGTTGATTTCGATGCCGATGGAGTTACGGTTTAGTTCCAGGGCGGCTTTGGTGGTCGTGCCGGAGCCGGCAAAGGGGTCGAGTACAGTATCCCCGACAAAAGAGTACATCATAATCAGGCGGCGGGGGATTTCAAGGGGGAAAGCGGCGGTATGTTTGTCCGCAGCCGCTCCGTTAACCGGCCAGATAGCGTCCCGGAAGCTGCGGAATTCCTCGGGGGTTACTTTAGATAATTCTTTAATTTTTTTAGCGACCCGCCGTTTCCCCGTCTTGCGGAAGATAAATATTGGTTCAACGGCGTTGGAAATCATGAAGTTGGCCGGGTAAGGGTAAGAGCCGAAAAGCACGGCCCCTTCCCGTGAGGTCGTTTTCTGCCAGTAAATCGTGCCCATAAAGCGCAGCCCGGGCAGGCGGCTCAAGCGTTCCCAGATTAACAACGTAAGGTTAGCCGTCGTCCGGCGTTTTTCGTCCGGTTCGGAGTAATAAATATTGCCGATGTTCACCGCCAGCTTGCCGTCCGGCAGCAGGGCACGGACGACTTCCTCCCAGACCTTATCCAGTTTGTCCAAATATTCTTGCAGGGTATCGCCGTAGCCGGTTTGCCCCGGGTGCCCGTAATCCCGGACGTTCCAGTAGGGCGGCGAAGTAACCATTAACTGAATGGACTCGTCGGGAACATAGTCCTTCAAGACCTCTGAGGCATCGCCAAAGTAAATCCGGTGGATTCTAGCGGCATTTTTCATTTGTTTTCTTATCATAAAGCTTCCTCAGAACCCTTGACAAGTCAGCGGCAAGGGTGTTAAATATAATTAGCAGTCTAACATCGAGAGTGCTAACGGAGACTAAATATATGCTTTCTGAACGGAGACAGGCTATTTTACGGTCGGTTGTCGAGCAGTATATTGACCGTGCCGTACCGGTCACTTCGCAATATATTGTGGACAAGTATAAAATGGCGGTCAGTTCGGCCACTGTACGTAACGAGATGGCCGCGCTGGAAAATGAGGGCTTCATCATCCGTCCGCATACTTCCGCCGGCAGCATGCCGTCCGATAAAGGCTACCGCTATTACGTGGAAACACTGGGGAATATTTATTTACCCAATTCCGACCGGTTTTTAATCGACCATCTTTTCCACCAGGTCGAGGAAGATTTGGGGAGCTGGCTCAGTCTGGCGGCTACTTTACTGGCTAAATTAACGCAGAACGTGGCGGTCATCAGCAGCCCGAAGGCGGAAGGTTCCCGCTTTAAACACGTTGAGCTGGTAGGGTTACAGGACCAGATGGCTTTAATTGTACTGGTCTTATATGGCGCCAGGGTCAAGCAGCAGCTTATTATCTTCCCCGAGACTATCGACCAGCCACAATTGGCGGAAATCTCCGGTAAACTTAATAATTTATACTTCGGTTTGACGCGCGAAAAAATAGCGGCTAAAGAAGCCGAACTTTCCCCTTTGGAAGAGACCGTCCGGGCCGACCTGTTGAAGATGATGCAGGCGGATGAAGAGCAATTCGCCGAAGAATCCCATCTGGAGGGCTGGCATTTCCTGTTCAGCCAGCCGGAATTTACCCAGACCGAACGTATATTGGCGTTAGTGGAGCTGGCGGAGCACCGGAATCTATTGCGTACGATAATTCCGGCCGACTTACGGAAAAGCGGTGTTCAGGTGTTCATCGGCGACGAAAACCTGGCGGCCGCCGTGAAGAATTACAGTATCGTTATCAGCCGGTACGGTCTGCCCGGTGAAGCGGAAGGCACTTTGGGGGTGGTAGGACCTACCCGTATGCAGTATGCCCGCAGCCTTTCGGTAGTGGAGTATCTGGCTAACGTGTTAACCGAGCTGACCGCCGAGCTTTACGGCCGGAAATTCGACCAGATACGCAACCGGACGAACGAAGATGAAAGCAACTCTTAACTCTTTAGAAAGCAGGAATCGAATTAAGAATGATGCCCCATTCCGAACCCGAAAAAAATGAAGAACAGACCGAAGCCGTAACACCGGAAACTCCGGAAACGGCCGCTCCGGAAGTGCCGGAAGGGGAGGTTGTTACCGCCGAAGGTCTGGCTGAATCTCTGACTGCCGAAAAAAACAAGGCGGAAGAGTATCTTGCCGGCTGGCAGAGGGCACAGGCTGATTTTATTAACTATAAACGCCGCTGCGAACAGGAGAAGGAAGAACTTATAAAATACGGCGAAGCCGAATTTATTACTAAAATATTACCCGTTCTGGATGATTTTGAACTGGCTTTTAGCCATATTCCCCGCGATGCGGCAAAAGCCGAGTGGGTGAAAGGAATTAAAGCTCTGGAACGGAAATTAAAGACTTTCTTGGAAGGAGAGGGCGTCACGGAGATTAAAGCCCTCGGGAAGTCTTTCGACCCTAATCTCCACGAAGCCATGATGCAAGCACCGGGGAAAGAGGGTATCGTAATCCAGGAATATCTAAAAGGATATATACTTAACGACCGAGTTATCCGCCACTCTAAAGTTGTAGTGGGTGACGGTCAGCATGAAGGTAAAAAGGAGGAATAATCAATGGGCAGAGCAGTAGGAATTGACTTAGGTACGACTAAAAGTGTCGTTGCAGCCATGCAGGGAGGAGAACCGGTAGTAATAACTACATCAGAAGGCAGCCGGGCTTTACCCTCGTATGTAGCCATAAGTAAAACCGGGGAGCGCCTGGTCGGCCAGATAGCCAAACGGCAGGCCATCGTTAATCCTGAAAACACTATTTACAGCATCAAGCGGTTTATGGGACGTAAATGGGGCGAACCGGCCGGGCGTGAGTTACCTATCGAGGAAGACGCTCACCGCAAAACCTATAAAGTTGTCAAAGGCCCCAATAACGAAGTTAGAGTAGCTATGGGCGGAAAAGAATACAGTCCGCAGGAAATTTCCGCAATGATTCTGCAAAAACTCAAGGCCGATGCCGAGACTTTCCTGGGCGAACCGGTTACCGAGGCAGTCATTACCGTACCGGCATATTTTAACGATGCCCAGCGCCAGGCAACCAAAGAGGCCGGAGAAATTGCCGGGTTGAAAGTATTGCGTATTATCAATGAGCCTACTGCGGCTTCGTTGGCTTACGGTCTGGACAAAAAGAAAGAAGAATCGGTCGTCGTCTATGACCTGGGCGGCGGCACCTTCGATGTCTCCTTACTGGAACTCGGTGAAGGCACCTTCCAGGTAAAATCTACCGCCGGCGATACTCACTTAGGCGGCGATGACTTCGACCAGCGCATCATGGAATGGCTGTGCAGTGAGTTCAAACGCGATAACGGTATCGATTTAAGACAGGACCGGATGGCTTTACAGCGGTTAAAGGAAGCCGGCGAGAAAGCCAAGGTTGAACTGTCTTCCGTACCTCAAACAGAAATTAACCTGCCGTTTATTACCGCTGATGCCAGCGGGCCGAAACACCTTAGCTATATTTTAACCAAGGCGAAACTGGAGCAACTGGTGATGGATTTGGTAGAAAAAACCATCGGTCCCTGTCAGCAGGCACTGACCGATGCCGGTAAGACCAAGGCACAGGTCGATGAAGTTTTAATGGTCGGTTCGCAGACCAGAATGCCTTTGGTGCAGGATAAGGTTAAACAGTTCTTCGGTAAAGAACCGAACCGTAGTGTTAACCCGGAAGAGGTTGTGGCTATCGGTGCCGCGATTCAGGCGGGTGTGCTGAAGGGTGACGTTAAAGACGTGCTGTTACTCGATGTAACCCCGCTGACACTCAGTATAGAGACGATGGGCGGGGTCGCTACCTCGATTATCCAGCGCAACACTACCATCCCGACCTCTAAAAGCCAGGTATTCAGTACCGCTGCCGATAACCAGACCAGCGTGGAAATTCACGTCTTACAGGGCGAACGGCCGATGGCCACGGATAACCGCACCCTGGGACGCTTCATTCTGGACGGCATTTTGCCGGCCCCGCGCGGCGTGCCCCAGATTGAGGTGACTTTCGATATCGACGCTAATGGTATTTTAAACGTTAGCGCGAGAGACAAAGCGACCGGACGAGAGCAGAAAATCACCATTACAGCTTCCAGCGGCCTGAGCAAAGAAGAAGTTGAAAAGATGACACGGGAGGCGGAAGCCCACGCTGCCGAAGATGTTAAACGCCGTGAAGAGGTTGATACGAAGAATAATGCCGATGCTTTGGTTTACTCTGCCGAAAAAATGATGCGCGATAACAAAGATAAGATTCCGGCAGACCTTAATACGGAAATAGAAGGTAAAATTGCCGCCGTAAAGTCTGCTTTGCAGGGTTCGGACCTTAATGCTATCAAGCAGGCGACTCAGGAGCTAAATACTACGATGCAAAAAGTCGGCTCTGCCGTGTACCAGCAGCAACCGCCGCCTGGTGGACAGCAGCCGCCGCCCGGTGGGCAAGAGCCACCTCCCGGCGGTCAGGAACCGCCTCCGGGTGGCAAAAAGCCCGGTGACGAAGGCACCGTCGACGGCGAGTTCCGGGAAGTCTAATACCAATCGATTAAGAGAAATAATAGAGGGGGCGAAAAGCCCCCTCTATGTTTAATGACTAAGAAACAAGATACAAATTCCAAATAAATTACAATAACCAGGAAACAAATCCCGAATTACAACACACTATATACCATTTTCACGTACCGGTATGAAAATGGTAAAATCATAAACAAGATGAAAGTAAACATACCTCAGAATCCCTGGTATGGTGACGACTTACTTGAACTGGATTTTCCGTCTTCGTGGGAAGTCGAGGTCTGCCGGATGGCCGGTGAAAATGCCCCCAAACTGTCCGGAGAGGCGATACAGGCGGCTTTCGATAACCCTATCGGCACCGGGCGTATCCGTGATTTAGCCCGCGGTAAGAAGGAAGTGGTTATCATCTTCGACGACCTGAGCCGCCCGACTAAAACTGCCGAACTTATCCCCTATGTCCTCCGGGAGCTCAAAGAAGCCGGTATTGAGAATGATAATATCAGGTTCATCGCCGCACTGGGAGCTCATGGCCAGATGAAGCTGAATGACTTCCAGAAGAAATTAGGACGTGACATACCGCGGAATTTCCGGGTTTATAACCACAATCCGTACGAAAACTGCACCCTGCTGGGTAAGACATCTCGCGGCACGCCGGTGGCTATTAACAGCGAAGTGATGTCCTGCGATTTCAAGATTGCCATCGGGGCGGTGGTCCCCCATCCGCTTACCGGTTTTGGCGGTGGGGCTAAAATCATCCTGCCCGGTATCGCCTATATCGATTCTATTTACGCTAACCATCATAATCTTTCGCCGGGGAAATACGTGGTCGATGGGGTCAAGCCGCTGGACGTAGATAATAATCCGTTGCGTTTGGACTCAGAAGAAGCGGCCGGAATGGTCGGGCTGGATGTTATGGTTAATGTTGTCGTGAATTTGCAGCGGGACACAGTAGGGCTTTACGTCGGCGATGTAGTAACGGCACACCGTGAAGCGGTTAAACTCGGCGAAAGCATTTACACTACTAAAAAACCGGTACAACCGGATGTATATATCATAAATAATTACGGTAAAGCGAGTGAAGCTTCGGTGGGACTGGGAATCGCCGGGAGGACAATTCCGCCAGAAGGCGGCGACGTGGTTTTAATCGGTAACATACCCGAAGGCCAGTGCTGTCACTACTTACTGCGGAGTTACGGTAAGACTATCGGCGGTAAGCTATGGCATCCGATTAAGAAAATGGGTTCCAGAATCAAAAGATTAATCGTACTGGGCCCTGATATCGACATGGCAGGATTAGACTTGCTCGGACCGGACGACAAGACAGTTATTGCCGATAGCTGGCCGGAAATCATTAAAATACTGCAGGCGACCTACGGCCAAAAATGTAAGGTAGCGGTTATACCGGATGCCAGCATCCAGTATTTTCCCGGCTGCTAATTAATTTCTCAACCGATTTATATCTGATTCCCGATAAGCCATCCGGCACGGGTAGCGTCCGGTATCAAGCCGGGTTCCCGGCAATCCCCGATAGCATAGACCTCAGGTACTTTGCCCTCAAGATTTTTGACCAGTTCGGTGTCGGGTACCAGCGGCAGCGAAGTCACGATATTATCAGCTTCAATAAGCTGCTTCTGCCCGTCTTTAGAAATAATTAATCCCTTATCGGTAATCTCTTCATATTTAACTGAGGGAATCAGGGTGACGCCCTTTCTGCGGAACCATAATAACAGCCGTGTCTTCCGCTCGGGGGCCAGTCCTTTGCCGATATCATCGGAGGTATCGACAATGGTAACTTTCCGGCCTCTCTTGACCAGAAACTCGCTAAGCTGGCTGCCGTGTATGTCACCGCCGATAACTATGACCTTTTTACCTAAAGGCATATAAAATTTAGTCAGCCATCGGAGGGCTTGCGGACTGAAGAACCTTAAGAAAGATGTCAGCGTTTTATGCAGACTTTCACCTTTAACCACTATTTTCTTTTCGATGCCGGGAATATCGGGAATAACGTCTTTGCCGCCCAGTGCCACAATGACGATATCCGGTTTCAGTCCGATGATTTCTGCCGCGTCAATCTCTTTAACCAATTTTATCTGAACACCCAGCCTGGTTATCTGGGCTTTAAAATAACGGATGATGGCCGGTATATTTTCAATCTCGAAGCCCTTTACCAGTGATGCCATCGGCAGCGAGCCGCCCAGCTTATAGCCCCGCTCGTATAAAGTAACTTCGTGGCCTCTTAGCGCGGCGACTCTGGCGGCCTGCATGCCGGCCGGTCCGCCCCCGACAACGACTACCCGTTTTTTCTTCTCGGCGGGTTTCACTTCGTATTGCTCGATGCCGAAAGAGGCGTTAATGCGGCATCGCCTGGGCTCGTTATAAAGTCTGGTGCACTCTCCGCAGTGGGTGCAGGGAGCAATGTCATCGAATCGCCCGGCGGCTACTTTATTGGGCCATTCCGGGTCCGCGAACATGCGCCGTGTAATGCCGATAAAATCCGTTTTCCCTTCTCTTAAAGCTTTCTCACCCGTGTCGGCATCGAACCCGCCGACAATCATTATCGGTACCGAGACGGCTTTTTTAATTTCCGGCCCAACGGTTATGTTTGCCAGCGGCCCCTTATATTTCCATTCTAGTTCTTTGGGGAAGTCTTTCAGGGGAATTTGGGTTTCCGGATAAAACAGGACTTCGTGATGGTACGAGCCCTGATGCTGGCCGAACCAGTAAGAGCGTACATGAAAAGCATCGGCTCCGCTGGCTTCCAGGATTTTCGCCAGCTGCCTGCCCTCATCAAAGTCCATACCTTCCGGGCCGCCGCCGACTTCCACGCCGTTCATCTGTACCATCACCGGATAATCCCGGCCGAGACGTTTCTTAATCTCACGTAAAATCCGGATTGTAAACCGGGTTCGGTTTTCCCAGTTTTGGGGCCCGTATTCGTCCGTTCGTTTGTTCCAGAAACGGGAGACGAAAGTCGCTAATAAATGGTCGGCCCCGGTGTGCAGTTCCAGGCCGTCGAATCCCGCTTCAGCTGCTCTCACGGCAATACCCACCCATCGCTCGACCGTTTCATCGATTTCCGCAATAGTCATCTCACGCGGCGGTGTCTCTTCGTGCACATCGTACACCGATTGAAAAACGACCGGTGAGGCGGCTATCTGCGGCGCGATAGTCCTGTAGATACCGCCCCAGGGCCCGCGGTGGTACATTTGCATGAACGCCGGGCAGCCGTGCTTATGAATAACATCCGTAAGTACTTTAATATCTTTTACGTATTTATCGTTATCGAGTCTGAATCGCCGGTCGCCGGTTTCCGCTAACGGCCACTCCATAGCGGGAGTCTCGACGACTAATAAGCCTACGCCTCCCTTAGCAATAGCTTCATGAAATGCCAGGGCTTTCAGACTTACCCGGCGTTCCCCCGAGTCGAAAAGATATGTTTGCGAGGCGGTCTTTATAATCCGGTTTCTGGTCCGGACATTACCTATGTGCGAAGGCTCAAATAATTTTTTGTATCTTATCCGGCCGTCCATCATTTAATTCCTTTTCCTGCCCCGCTTTTTTTGCCGATATTTATTCCTTTTATTTAAAAGCAATGAAATCTGGATTCCGTGGGTAAACGGAACTTCCGGTATGCTTATTTACAATGATTATAGCTATTTACGGATTAAAAATATATCGCCTAGATATACATCATCTCTGGTGAAGGCTTTAAATGTTTGCGGCTTGTAACCGGTATAGCTGACTCTGACGGTATATTCTTTATCGGACGGCAGTCCGTCTAACCCAAAATCACCGTAATTATTAGTCTTTAACGTTTTCTTTTCCTGCCCATCGCTGATGGTTACGGTAACTTTCTCCGCACATTCGTCCGTGTCGCCGAAGACTACCGTGCCGGCGATAAACCGTTTCGGTATACCGATATAGCTTACCTTTTCCTTCATCCCGTATTCGGGATGAAGTATTTCGACTTTACCTGAAGCCGCGAGTTTAGCTACTTCACTGTTCGGGTCGTCCAGGTCGCCGAATTTCAAAGCGGCCGTGGGGCAGGCCTCGACACACCGCGGCTCTTTCCAGCCGGCATCCAGTAAATGGGCACAGAAAGTGCATTTCTGCGGTATATCTTTTTCTTCGTTCCAGTAGATAACCCGGTAAGGACAGGCGTTAACTAATTCTTGCTTGCCTTTTGCTTTCTCCGGGTCGATAATAACGATACCGTCTTTCCGGCGGTAAATTTCTCCGTTTTTAGCGGCTTTAATACAATTAGCGTCATCGCAATGCTGGCAGAGTAACGGTGTGTAGGCCACTCTCACCGGCTGGGGGTATTTACCCCGCTCTTTCTCAATGATTTTCATCCAAAAAGACCCTTTATCTGGTTGTGCCGCCGAATATGGGGTATAATCATTGCCACAATACTCATCACGGCAGGCGATGAAGCAGTTATAGCACCCGCTACACCGGGTAATATCTATTACCATTCCGTATCTTGTCATTTGCTTAGGCCTCCCACTTGCATACTTCGATAAGACATGAGTTAGGTGCCATTCCCGGTACGTTCTTCGAGAGCATCCGGGAAGGTGTGAGTATATTGACGCAGCCGCCACGGTCGATACTGCCGGCTTTACCCGGTTCAAGCGGGTCATATCTGGCGGAACCTTCGTACGAATGTACAACGCCCGGCCTGACTCTTTCCGAAATCTGGGCGATACACAACACGGCACCTCTATCGTTATAAAGCTTGACGATATCGTTATTCTGAATACCTCTGGCGGCAGCATCGGTCGGATGTATCCGCATTACCTGCCAGTCGTAACCGTCTTTCCAGACCCGGTGGCCGGGGATATCGGATAGCCACTTTACATGAGAATCGTGGTGGGTGTGGAAGGAATGGCGGGGATGAGGCGACATAAGCTGTAGCGGATATTTCTTCGCCAGCTCGGACTGGTGTCCTTCCCAGCTGGGAATATAATGAACCAGCGGCGGTCTTTCGTCATCATCCGGCATATGCTTCAGCAAGCTTTGCGAAACAAACTCGATTTTGCCTGAATAAGTGCCCAACTCTTTGCCTTTTGCGGTATTTCTCTTGGGATTGCCGAGGTCCGGCGTATCACATTCCCGGCCTTCGTAGAACCAGCGCAGGGACGGCGTCAATTTATAATTTTTCAATTGGGGAACAATATAATAGCCTTTTTTCTTAAATTCTTTAAAGGAGATATACTTGGGAAGGTCGGATGAATCGAACATTATCTTAATCCAGTCTTCCTCGGTGTTACCCTCCGTATACTCCTCTTTCACGCCCAGCTTCTCCGCTAATTCACAGAAAATCCGGTAATCCGATTTTGATTCACCGACCGGCTCGACACATTTTTGCTGATAGACAATTACTCTATGGCTGCAGGCACCAGCACCGTGCACGGAATATCCGCCGGCATTAGCCCATTCGCTGATGTCGTTACGCTCCAGATTGGTACAGGCCGGCAGAATGACATCCGCAAATTTGGTCTCGGTACTCCACCAGCAGTCCTGATTCACCACAAATTCTAACTTAGGGCTCTGGTACATCTTGACCCACCGGTTTGTCTCGGTCATGGTGGCTATGAAGGCACCGCCGTAGCGGTAGAGCATTTTAACTTCGGAACAGCCGGGCATCGGATATACATATTTATTAAACTGTTGTTCTATCGAGTTGCCGCAGAAACCATCTCCCATCCACTTAATCGGGGGGTTCAGAATCGCTTCCGGCAGCAGTAAACGATAGATGCGCTGTTTCACCGGATTAACCGCCGGTTTCTTTGCCAGACGGTTGATACCGCCCTGGGCGTAACCGGGGAAATCGAGTGTCGTGTTAAGAGGAGACCCCATCGTGGTACCCCAGATATTAGAACCCGGTTTACCCAGGCCCTGCATAGCCGCCAGGAAAACCATCATTCTCGCCCATTCCGTAGCGTAAGCCTGGCGGCAAGCTCCACCTTCGCCGCCTTTAACACCGCTGGACAGCATTGTCCTCTTGGAAGCCCATTCCCGTGCCAGGGCAATGATATTACGGGCGGGCACATCACAAATTTCAGCCGCCCACCCCGGGGTCTTGGCTACGCCGTCTTCTTTACCGAGAATATACTTTTTAAACTCATCGAACCCTAGAGAGTGTGTCGCGATATACTTTTTATCATAAGTACCTTCTTTTAACCAGACATAGGCAATAGCCATCGCCAGAGCCGCTTCCGTACCCGGACGATAAGGAATCCACTTTTCGCTGTGAATCGCCGCCGTGTAGTTACAGTATGGGTCGAGGAAGACCTGTTTAATACCCCGCTCTTTCAACCAGATACGCCATAAGGCTGATTCGTTACCGCCGTAAATGCCGTGTGTAGTATCAGGGTCGTTGCTCCAGTAGACAACCATTTCCGTGTTTTGCAGGGCGTCAGTTAACAGGTCGTATTGTTCGGGATTTCCCAAACGCCAGAAGAAACCATAGGCGTGCGCACTTCCCCAGTGCCAGCCTTCCCAGCTGTCCGGATTATCTAAAACGTCGGTGAAACCGATTAAGCCGAAAAACCGTGCCCAGGCACTGCTCCGGTAACCGACATTGCCCCAGTTATGATGAGAAGAACACCGGGATACAATAGCCTCCGGGCCGTAAGCACTTCTGATTCTTTTCATTTCGCCGGAGACGATGTTAATGGCTTCGTCCCAGCTGATTCTCTCATAACCTGATTTGCCTCTATTTTCCGGGTGTCTTTCGCCATTAGGGTCGAAATCGACACGCTTTAACGGATATAAAATCCTGTCCTTAGAATAGACTCTTTCCTTTTCAGTGAGAGTAAAGGAGGCCACACAGGCTTTCCGAGGCGGGGTGAATTTCCGGCCGCCGGCTTCTATGGTCCAGGATGGAGCGTCATTTTCATCAAGGACTAACGGCCGGACACGGGTGATTTTACCGTCTTTTACATGCACCCGAATCGGTCCGCCGGCGGTACAGTTGATAAATACTTTTTCTGACATTATTCACTCCTTTTATGATGAGATCGATACTTGTTCTTAATTAGTTTATTAAATAAGGTGCATTACCCTGGCAGCCGAGGCATACATCCCCGTCCGCCACCGGATATGACTCTTTGCAGCGTGGGCAGATACCAAGACTGGTGCGGTGCTTCTTGGCTACCTTATTGAGTTTAACTTTCACCTTTTCGTAATCGCAAATATCAGACCCGGCTTCCTTTATCTGTTTTATTAACCGCTTCGTATCCTGCTCTTTTTTGGGTATCAGTTTAAAGAACCAGGTCTTTATTTCCGGCCATTTTTCAAGCTTGGCCGGATTGAGATAGACACGGATGCCGTCACCGGTATTCGGGTCGTAAAGAGTCACTGCAAAACGGCCTAAATTGACTACTTTGAGCCAGCCGTTGCCTATAGTACAGTGAGTCAGCAACTGCAGAGCATCCGGGAGACAGGTTTCCGTCTCGCTGATAGCATCGAGCAGGACCCCTTGAGGCAGATGCCGATAGGCCAGGTCAACCATGAATCCACCGATAATCAACCCTGGCGCAGCGTAGCCATGAAATGACTCGACCTGCTCGATATATTTAGCAACTGATATGGAACAAATAGTATCTCGTTTCGGCATCCTCTTTTAAAACCGGCCTAAAATGGATATTTAATTTAAATTATCAGTCTTCGAGTTCTTTGTAAACTTTCAGCATTTTCAGCAGCTTAAGGTCACGCTCATAGCAGACTTCCGCTTCACTTTTACCCTGGTAATCATAAAACCCTTTACCTGTCTTCACGCCCAGGTGGCCCTCTTTTACTAATTCGTAAATCTTGGTTGGTTTGTAGTCCTGCGGTGTCATCTGGCTGCGAACATAGGGATTATCCAGGCTCTTTAGAGATAAATCAAGGCCGCCGAAATCAATGCGTTGTATCAGCCCGACGACCATCATGCGCATAGCCCAACCGGCTTTAGCTGCGGTATCCAGCTCTTCGGGTGTCACAATATCGTTATCGAGAAGATAAAGTATATCCCGCAAGGTGGCAATTTGCCAGCGTGAGACCAGATAGCCGGAGATAAATTTCCTCAATAATAAAGGTGTCTTGCCTATTTTCTTCAGAACAGCGACCATTGTCTGGACGCTTTCTTCACTGGTTTCCGGGCCTTTAACTACATCCACGAGGGGAATGATTTGGGGCGGTGTGTACCAGTGACCGATGAGAACTTTGTCCGGCCGTGAAGTTTTTACAAATTCAAAGACGTTTAAAGCAGTGGTATTGCTGGCGAGCAAGGTTTTCGGCGGGCATAGTCTATCCAGTTTTTCGAATATGTCTATCTTGTCTTCCCGCTTTTCAACTACCGTTTCAAAGGCGATATCGGCGTCGCGGGCGCCCTCTTCAAGAGATTGGGTCATTTTTATACGCCCGATAATAGCCGGAATTTGTGCCCTGTCCACCATATTTTCTTGTGCCATTGCTTCCAGACTGGATTGAATGAGCGATGTAGCCCGTTTAAGAGTCTCCGCCGTGCGGGAGTATAGAGATACTTCATAACCCCCCTGAGCAAAGTTCTGGGCAATGCCGTGTCCCATTGTACCGGCACCGACTACTAATATCTTTTGAATTTCGTTTGTCACACTTCGTCCTATGGTTTATTATTTTTTCTAGCCGACCGCAGTAAGGCCGCCGTCAACGTACATAATTTGTCCCGTTACGTAATTAGCCTCGTCCGACGCTAGATAAACACAGGCTGCGGCAATATCTTCAGGCGTGGCGAATTTCTTGAATAAAGTTTTAGAAAGGAGAAGCTGCATTCTTTCGGGAGCTACGGTCTTTTTAAATGTCTCGGTGAGGACGACCGAAGCGCCGATGGCATTTACGTTAATGTTGTAGGGAGCCCATTCGGCTGCCAGCATACGGGTAATCATGTCCACCGCGCCTTTTGTAGCTCCGTAAGCGGTATTGCCGCCATCGGTACCGCGGATACCGCGGACTGATGATAAATTGATTATCTTACCTTTTTTAGCGGCTATCATCGCTTTGCCGAAACTTTTACAGGTCATCATTACGCCTTTAACGTTAGCCGCAAAAAGAGCCTCCCATTTGGTAAAATCGATATCGGCGGCGGCCATTTTGGCGTTCATGCCGTGGGCGTTTACCAGTATATCGACTTTTCCGTATTTCCGAACAACCTCTTTGACCAGATTATCACAGCTGCTCTCGTCAGTTACGTCCAACTGCATTGCCGTAACTTCGGAATTGGTTGCCGCCTGCATTTTTTGAGCTACCGCTTGCAGTTTTTCCAAAGTACGGCTGGCTATAACGACCTTAGCTCCCTGTTGGGCCAGCGCTAAAGCACAGTATTCTCCCAAACCGCCCGCACCGCCGGTTACTACGGCAACTTTACCATCTAATTTAAACACGGTGCCCTCCTTTTTATCCTTCTATAATTGCGACTAACCGGACCATTCCGCCATCAGCCATTTCACAGCGGAAGGGGAAACAAGCGATAGTAACGCGCTGGCCGGTTATTTGGTCAACATCACCACCCGCATTTTCAACAGTGGTTATACCGGCGGCCATTAATAACCTGTGGCAAGGCTCATAATCCGGGAATAATTTGTCCGGGTCTTTACCGGTTTCTTTACGGTATTCTTTATCCAGCCAGGGCATTGTTTCGGCCAGGCGGTAGTGCCATAAGGGGCTATCGGTCGCACCCCAGGTACCGGTGACGCCCTTTACCTTCTTCTTTATCAGCCAATCGGCTGCTTCCGGCCCCAATCCCGGATAATAGTTATAATAAGCATAGTTATTCCAGCGCCAGTATTTATGCCAGCCGGTATTGAAGACGACAAAATCGCCCCGCTGAATTTTAGGAGTAGCATTCTCCAGGTCCTTTTTGGTGATGATATGCCATTTCTTCAGATGGCGGAAATCAACGATAATGCCGGTACCGTAGCAGTTCTCCAGCGGGATTTTATCCAGCATAATGCCGCCCTCGCTGGGATGTAGTACATGCATCGGGGCGTCCATGTGCGTACCGGCGTGTAGCGTGCCGGTGTAGGTAACGCTTCTCTTATGGAAACGTTCCAGGTACTCGCCGCGGGTAAAAACAAGGTCCTGACGAGGACCGGGAAACGGCCAAAGGGGTGTATCTACGCCCCACGGAACGGATAAATCGACAATCCTTGTTTTCTTTGCCATTTTTTTGAGCCCCCTCCTTCAATAAGGTTATTTTAACTTCGGCAGGCCGATAATTTCTCTTGCTTCATCGGGCGTGGCAATTTCAAATCCGAGGTCGCGGATAATTTTTACACTCTTGGCAACAAGCTGGGCATTATTCTTAGCCAAAACACCTTTGCTGTAATAGATATTATCTTCCATGCCCACGCGGGCCTGCCCTCCCATAAGAACCGATAAAGTAGTTATCGGAATTTGGGCTGCGCCGATTGCACAGCAGTTGAATATCGTGTCAGCAGGTAATAACTGAATCAGAGAAATCAGGTTGCCGGGTGTAGCCTCTACGGCACCCTGATAGGCCATACCCATAACAAAATTAACATAATAAGGCTTTTCGATAAGCCCTTTGGTGATGAAGTTATTCATCTCCCGTAACATGCCGTGATGGTAAATTTCCATCTCAGGTTTGATATTATGCCTCTTCATTTCCTGAGCGAAACGTTCCAGTTCGGAGCGGGGATTAATCCAGACGGTACCGGCCGCACTGCCGACAGTCCGGAGCATTGAGCCGAGGTTCAAAGAAGCCATTTCCGGCTGGGCTTCCAGACAGGCAAGCCTTTGTTCAAGGGTTAAACCCGGCCCGCCGCCGGTGCTGTCCTGTAAAATCATGTTGCATTTGGCTCTTATCCGGGAATGAATATCTTTGAAAACAACCGGGTCGCCGGTGGGTTTGCCGTCTTTATCCCTGGCGTGGATATGAGCCACGGCACAACCCTCGTTAAAACACTCATAAGCCTGCTGGGCAATTTCTTCCGGTTGCTCCGGCAGATTTGGATTAGCAGCTTTATTTTGGACTCCTCCGGTAAGGGAACATGTAATAATGACTTTTCTCATAAAACACTTTTCCTTTCAGTTCATATAATAGTTCTTCAGCCCGTATGATTCAAACTATCCTATGACGGAAGTAATACATACTTTAGCTTATTATAGTACGTTTATGCTTTTGCGGATTAGCGGTATCGATATTTACCTGTCCGGTATTTTAAAGGAGTACTTGAAATTTATGTCTTTCTCGCTGTTCTATATTATAAGAATATATGTGATATATATCAATTAACCATACATTATTTGATTTATCCGTAGCTGCCCTCTTACAATAGGTTATAAACCGGCAGATATTATTAGACCGTAAACCACAGTGAATATATTAAATTTTTAAATTTTGGAGCAACATGGAAAATAAAATCGCTGTATTTAATAATTTCTTCATTCCGGAATCTATGGCAATCATTGGTGCTTCGGAATCTCTTGCATCCTATGGTGCGCGCCATTTGCAAGCCCTCCTCGATTTCGGTTACAAAGG
>JAFGLR010000035.1 GCA_016927955.1 Dehalococcoidales bacterium | reverse complement strand
TGCCGGATTCGTCGGTTAATTGTTCCGAAGCGAAAGTTACGCCGTGAATACCGTCGCGCCCGGTCTTGCCGCCGACCACTACTACTAAGTCGCCCGGTTTCTGTTTGCCCCGTTTCGCCATATTTTTCGGCATTATACCAAGCGTACCGCAGAAAACCAGCGGATTCGCCACGAATCTTTCATCAAAAAGTACGGCCCCGTTTAAAGTGGGAATACCCAGCCGGTTGCCGTAATCGGCAACGCCGGCACGCACACCTTTAAAAATCCGCCTCGGGTGTAAAACCCCTTTCGGTACCTTTTCGTAAGGTAAGTCCGGCGGGCCGAAGCAGAATACATCGGTATTCAGAATAGGTTTTGCTCCCAGCCCTGTCCCTAGCGGGTCGCGGATAACACCGCCGATACCCGTAGCCGCCCCGCCGTAAGGTTCGACGGCGGACGGATGGTTATGCGTCTCTACCTTGAAACAAAGTGCCCATTTGCCGTCAAAATCGATTACCCCGGCATTATCCTCGAAAACCGAGAGACACCAGGGCCTGTTTAAATGCTCGGTGGCTTTTACGATATAGGTCTTCATAAGGTTATCGATAATCTGGTTGCCGAACTTAATCTGCCCTTTGAAAGTCTTATGGACGCAGTGCTCCGACCACGTCTGGAATAAAGTTTCCAGCTCTATATCGGTGGGATTGCGTCCGATTTGTTTGAAATAAGCGATGATGGCCTTGAATTCATCATCGTTGAAATTAAAATTACGTTTGAGCTCCGTCAGGAATTTCTTGTCCGCGTTTAATAAATCAATATGGTTCAGCTTGAATTTGTACTGCGGCGGCTCGATAAAACCGTATTTTTCTTCGGTTACCACGTGCTGAATCACCGGATTAATCAGCAGACGGAAAATAATATTATCGAGTTGCTGTTTGGTGAACTTGCCCTTTATCAGATAACGCCTGGCGGTCTTGACTGCCTTGACCTTAATCCCCAAATCGGTAATGGCCTTCATAATCGAGTCTTCCGTGGGGTCGGTCACGCCGGGGTTGTTGGTAACCTCGATTCTATACAGGCCTTTTTCCGTTTTTACCGCAGCCTGTTTGTTCGAGGGGGTATAGCAAAGGTAGTCCTGCGTTACCGGGTCGGCCAGTAAATCACGCCCGATTCTCTCAAGTTGGGCTTTCGGCAGGTCGGCATTCAGCCAGTAAATATCGGCTACGTGGGCATCCGTAACCGTGGTAATGCCTAAGTCCTGAATATCTTTGACCAGACCCTGTCCGCGGGCATCGGGCAGGTGGCTTTTGAGCGTAACCTCAATGATTTGCATCGGCAATATAATGTTAGCAGAAAAAGAGGCGAAAAGCTATTGCCGTAGGGTATTCTTTTTATTATCGTTACGAGGTAATCTTTTAGCTCTCGTCTGACCTCGCCGGCCATAGTTCGGTTTAAATTAATATAACTATCGGTATCTGAGCTTAAAATACATCTCAAAGTGTATGAGTTATCAGTAAAGTAAAAGATATGAAGTATCTATAGCCCCATTCCCCTATATTGCTCGGTTAATTTTTTATAAACTTCCGGGGCCTCTTCCACCCACCACAACTGCTCCTTGGTAGCCTTGCCTATTACCTTGCCCGGAACGCCAACGACGAATGAACCATCGGGTATTTTAGCTCCGTCTCTAACCAGGCAGCCGGCGGCGATTATACACGTATTACCGATTTCCGCATCGTGCAAAACCGTTGCGTTCATACCTATCAGCACTTTATTGCCGATTTTACGGCAATTGAGTACGGCGCCGTGTCCGATATGCACGTTATTCCCGATAACCACCTCCTCACGGTATCCGGGATTGGAAAGCGTCCCGGAGTGAATCACGCAGTTATCCTCGACGGCGGTATTATCCCCGATTTTTATACTGCCGAAATCAGCCCTGATTACTGCTCCAGGCCAGACGCTGGAGTGTTCCCCTATCTCTACTTCTCCGATAACGTAAGCTGCTTCACTAACGAAGGCGGTTTCAGCTATCTTTGGCGTCTTATTCCCTAAGTTTCTTATCATTCTTTTCTCCTCATTTTATATATACTAAGTTTCTTGTTTTATCTGCTGTTCCGGCTTGTTATCGTAGTTTCCGATTATATATTAAGCTATAGGGTATAGGGACTAAATTAATTATTAATTTCCCCCGGCAAGACCATATTGTATCCGGGCGATGGCTTTATTGAATAGGTATTAATTCAAATGACTTGCATTTCGTATCTGGGAACACCTTTATCTAAATAGATGAAAAACCGGACGTTTTTCCCTTCAGTCAGGTGTTTTTCTGATTCGGAACGGAGTTTTCCGAAATCCGAATTAACTAAAAATAGCCGGAGAATTTCGAGCTTCTCTTCCATTTCCGGGTCAGGAGTTTTACTTTTAAGCAGTCCTCTGGTTATTTCGGCATACTTTTTTGTAGCCACTGTTTCGATACAGTGCTCGAGGTCGGGTACCAGCTCAATTTTAATGCCATATCCCATTTATTTTACCTTACAAAATAAGATTTAACAGGCCTCCCACTAATAAAGCTGTCGCAATCATTATTCCGGCCGATTTAAGCATATTTACCACACCGAGTTCCTTTAAAAGTACAACGAAAGTTGCGATACACGGGAAAAACATGGCTAAAACTACGGTACCCACCACTAATTGTCCGGGAGCAAGAGATAACGGAGCCAGCATTCCTACGGCAACATCTTTACGTAAAAAACCGATAATAATAGCAGTCACTGCTTCTTTAGGGAGACCGAAAACACCGGTAACCACCGGTGCGGTAAAATTGGCAATGACCTGAAAAACACCAAGGAAATATAAAATATTAATCACCAGGATGGCTCCGAGGATTATCGGAACGGCTTCCGCTAAAAATCCATAGGTCCTCATCCATAACTTCTGTAAAGATGCCCGCAAAGGGGGTAAACGGTAGGGCGGTATCTCGATAAGTAATTCCGGAGTGAAACCTTTTACTACAAGGCGTAATATGAGTCCTAAGATAATCCATACTACGAATAATGTGCCGAAAACAATGGCTACATACTGCCACCCCTGGGCACCGACCAGACCAAAAATCATCGCTTGTAAAGCCGCACAGGGTACGGCAATCGAAATTAATGTAGCGGCGATAAACCGCTCCCTCTTACTTTCTAATATTCTGGTTGCCATAACTGCCGGTACATTGCAGCCAAATCCGAGTAGAGTAGGTATGATGGCATAACCGTGCAATCCCACTCTATGCATTATGGTATCCATTAGAATTGCCAGACGCGGCAGGTAGCCGGTATCCTCAAGCAATCCAAGTACCAAATAAAAAGAAATGATATAAGGTAATACCATACCGAGAGGAACATAGAGCCCGCTGGAAAGCAGCCCGAAAGACTGGACGAAGTCTATTTCACCTCCGATAAGCTTACCGACGATAATATTATGGAAAAATCCCGTGCCTCCCATTATATCGCTTAAACGGGTTAGAACAGGTGCCCATAGATGATTAAAAAGCGGGTCTAAGACATAATTGATAAGACTTTCGCCGATGAAGCGGACTACCAGAAAAGTCAGTCCAAGAATAATTATGGCCATTATCGTGCCTGAGAAAGGATTAACACTGGCATCTGCCAGGCGCTCCCGCCATGTGTGGTGACGGTGAGTAACCTGCTGCACCTGGCCGACTATGTTACCAACCGCAGCCCAGAGCTCATCGCGGTTATGAACAGTCGGGGATGGCAATACGGCATTAGGAATATGTTCCGCAAGGTCTTTTATTCCCTCTCCGGTAGTAGCCACGGTAGGTATAATCGGCACACCCAGAATATTGCTAAGTCTATCGATATCTATTTTAATTCCATGATGCCGGGCGTCATCCCACATATTCAATGCGATAATAACCGGTAGCTTTCTTTCCAACAGTTGTAAAGTCAAGTATAGATTTCTCTCAAGATTGGTAGCGTTAACTACGTTGATGATAATATCGCCCGTATCTAGCATTTTCCGGGCTACTTCTTCCGCTTCGCAGGTTGGTTCAAGGGTATAAGTGCCGGGAACATCGATTACCTCAACCTGTTCCCCTCCCAGCTTCATATAACCGTGGGTGTAACTTACTGTTGTGCCCGGATAGTTAGAGGAAACCACGCGAACACCGGTCAAACGGGAGAAAATAACACTCTTACCAACGTTAGGATTACCCATTAACAGGATTTTCACTTTGCAGGGTCCTTAACCTCGACAAGAATTTTATTAGCCATACCGAAACCGATGGCTATTTGAGTCCTATTCACCATAACGGTCACCGGCCCGCGCATAAATCCCGAGCTAATCTTGGTTATCTTTGTATTGGGCTTAATACCCATAGCATACAGACGGTTTGCCATACCATGCCCGCCATCTATTCGTACGATTTCCCCGGTATCACCGGGATTTAAGTCTTTAAGACTCTTCAACGACATTACTTTCTCCTAACATTCGAAATCACAATTATTTTTTAATTGTGATGAATAATCATTTTCTTTTTTCCTTTTTACACTGTGGGCAATAGCCTTCCAGTTTCATTTCCGCTGAAGTAATATCGAAACCGTGCTCTTGTCGCATTTTCGCTACTGCCCTGGCAATCAGGGGACTTTTAAACTCAATCACCCGGCCGCAACCGAGGCAGACCAAATGATGGTGTTCAGCCGTACGTCTTATCTCGAAATGAGAATGAGCTTCGCCTAAATTACTTTCGGCTATAAGTCCCAATTCTTTAAATAGTTTTATGTTTCTGTAAACAGTGGCTAAGCTGATACGCGGCTCTTTTTCTTTAGCCCGGCGATATAACTCGTCCGCATCCAGGTGTCCTTTTGCCTGGCTGATAAGCTCCAACAACAGATGGCGTTGCGTAGTTACCGGCCTATTACCTATTTTATTTTTAGTATTGCGAATGATAATCATTATCATCTATCATATTTCATTTTCGTAAAAATGTCAATATAATAAGAATATCACTAACAGTAGAATGCCGGTATAAGTTAAAAATGTAGCATATTAATACTGTTCCCTTGGTATAGCTTTCCATTAAGTTTTTACAAATATTTACTATTAAGCTTGATAATATATAACATTTGTTGTATCCTAATAATGAGCATAAGTGCATAATATTATCATAACGCAATATGGTTCATAAATAGGGGTGAATTTATGGGCAGACGACAATTATGGAGGAAAGTAAGCTCTTTACCGCAGGTAACATATTTCAAGCCTGCAGGAATACGTATGGATGAACTCGAGGAGGTGAAGCTTCTGGTAGAAGAAGCTGAGGCCATACGTCTTAAGGATCTAGAAGGTTTAGAACAAGAAGAATGTGCCCAAAATATGAATATATCCAGAAGTACCTTTTCGCGACTCTTAGATATAGCCCGTCACAAAGTAGCTGGTGCGTTGCTTAATGGAAAAGCAATACGTATTGAGGGGGGTAATTATGAGATGGCGGTTCGCCGGTTCAGGTGTCTTGAGGGTCACGAATGGGAAGTATCCTTTGAGACTATGATATCTGCTCCGCCGGCACTTTGCCCGGAATGTAATACCAGGAGTATCATGCCGCTTTTTACACCGATTACGGGACATGGTAAAGGGTAGCGGAAACGATACGGACAACGGAATGTTAATGAAGTATGAAAATTCTCGATGATTTAATTTCAAAATTGAATACGGAAGCCACAACTAGAGACATCTGTCAGGGGCTGTTCCATACTGCAGTCTATACACGCAACTGCGGTTTGGCCTCTACGTTGATGAGAGATTCTTTAAAGACCGGACAAGCTTCTGATAGGAAGCCGGGTTCCCTTATTGAGAAAAGCCCGCGGGAACTTGTACAGATGAGTCACTCGGATAATATTCTTGATGCTGCCATCGGGATGGCTGCTATTAACTCATTGGTCGATATCGATGATGGAAAATGCCGGGTCCTGAATGCACGCGAGTTGATTTTGGAAAATGGAGAGGGGCGTAAAGTTGCCATTATAGGTCATTTTCCGTTCACACCAATAATCCAGAAAACGGTTAAAGAATTATGGATTATTGAGAAAAATCCGAATGAGGGAGATTTACCGGAAGGTGCGGCGGAAACGTATGTTCCTGAAGCAGATGTTGTAGGTATTACCGGAACCGCTTTCACCAACCATACTATCGAGCATCTGTTGGAACTATGCAATCCTGAAGCATTTGTGATAGTAATTGGAGATTCGGCTCCTCTATCTCCGGTACTCTTTGAACATGGTATAGATGCTATATCGGGGACGCAGGTAGTTAGTCCTGATTTAGCCATACAGTATATCAGAGAAGGGGCCACTTATCGTCAAATTAAAGGGATTCGCCAGCTTACTATGTTGAAAAAGGACTGGTAAGTGAGGAGGTAAGCGATAAGGTGAAAAACGAATCATCAGGAGATATAGGTCAGCACAATACACAGCAACGTGCAGTTATTAAAGATATTTTGCTCAATTCCAAAGGCCATCTTAATGCTGATGAAATTTACCGGCAGGCATGCCAGGTATCACCCGGAATCAGTCTCTCTACGGTATATCGCAACTTGAGGATGTTCAGAAAACAGGGTTTAGTTAACCAGTACCAGTTTGGTAGTCGCTATTTTTATGAAGCAGCACAAGTCAGGCATCATCATCTGGTTTGTTTAGGCTGTGGGCGAATATTCAAATTCAATTGCCCTTCCACCGAGAATATGAAGATTAAAATATGTCGGGAAGAAGGATTTAAAGTGACCGAAGCTGACGTACGTCTCATCGGTTATTGTCCGGATTGCCAGAAAAAACCGATTCTCCCCATTAATAAAAGTGTAAAAATGAAATCAAATAATAGTGTAACAAAAGTATCAAAAAGGAGGTAAGGGAAAATGCCGCATGGATATGGTAGAGGTTTTGGTCTTAGTCAAGGTATGGGCACTGGAAGGGGCATGGGGTTGGGCTATCGCGGCATTTTTCCTTCCTGGCCTTAGATAGGAATAGGTAAGGGCGGCTTGCCGAGATGTGGTTATTACTTCAGCAGTGCGGGAGTGCCCTATCAACCGCAAGCACAATATCAAGCTCAAACTCAATACAGACCTTTCTCTGCTTTAATGAGTAAAGAAGAGGAGCTTGATTACCTTAAAAACCAGGCGGAAGCGGCAAAAAGCCAACTCGACGAAATTGAGTCCAGAATGCACGACCTTATTGGCTGAGTGAACTCATAACAAAAGCCCGGTAAGAAATCTAACAAAGAGCCTGATTTACCTGAGGAGCCGTTTCTGGTGAATGAACAAGAAGTGGAATATTATAAATACATCATTTTTTTGATCGGAGGTGTTTCAACAATTGCAGGACGACCGGAATCTAGAAAGTACTTATCATAGTGCTGTTAGCGGCCTTTATGCCAGGATAAGAAGTTATTACGATTATTTAACCCGCAAATATGGGGACGAGGGAATCACGATGATTTCCGAAATGAGCCGTGAATATGGCACCAGTATTGCCGCAAGGGCAAAAAAAAAGCTGGATAATAATGACATAATATCCATCGCACAGTATCTGATAAGAATATTCAATACCGTAGGCTGGGGACGTAATTTAACCGAACTTATTGAATCAGGGCCGGATAAAATAGTCATAAAAGCAAACGAGTGTCCCTTACATTTCGATAATCCTGCAATGTGTGTCGCTCATACAACTATGGAGAAGACCGTAGTAGAAACTCTAAATCCGGAATTAACATATATTATTGGTAAATCTATCCCGGCCGGCGATAAGTTTTGCGAACATATAATTACAGTTAATCCCGTTAGGAAATAACACCCCAAATCTACCACTAAAGTTACTAAAAGGACGGGGAAACTGAAATTCAGGTAGGCTATCGATTGGTTCTATAGTTTATAGGTCGCTTCCGTCTAGAAGTTTAAGGCACAGTCTGGGGATAAATAACATACCACCTGAAAGTTGTACTTTCACATTTGTATATTACCAGTTGGACCGGACTAAAAATATTTAAATTATAAGGGCGGCTTTCTACAATCCGGTAGAACTTGCCTATAGTTTTAAAGAGCAAATCAAAGAGTTTAGAGCAAGGTTCAGTAATATCGATATACTGCTCCCCGTTATTTTTAAAGTATTTTTATAACCATGTGCTGATATAAACATAAGAAGTATGAGTTATAGAATGAACAATATTAGATAGGAGAGAAAGATAGTGTTAAAATCTGATGTAGTAATTATTGGAGGTAGCGCAGCCGGAGTTACAGCAGCCATTAGCTGCAAGCGGCGTAATCCGGGTAAAACGGTTACTCTTATCCGTAGAGAGCAACAAGTATTGATTCCTTGCGGTATACCTTATATCTTTGGAACTCTGGGTACACCGCAGAAGAACTTAATTCCGGATACGATGTTAAGTGGTATTGACGTAAATCTCGTAATCGATACTGTTAAAGAAATTAATCGGGAAAAGAAAATCGTTTACACGGAAAATGGGAATGATATCAACTTCGATAAGTTAATTATTGCCACGGGCTCCACACCTGCATTGTTCCCGATTCCCGGAATTGACAAAGAAAATGTCTTCGTTGTAAAGAAAGACATAAGTTATCTTCAGGCTATGCTGGGAAAATTAAATCAAGCCAGGGATATCATTATTCTTGGCGGCGGGTTTATCGGAGCGGAGTTTGCCGATGAATGTAAAAAGGGACGAGATAATAATGTCACTATTATTGAAAAAATGCCCCACTGCCTCCAGTTAGCTTTTGATATTGAATTCTGTACTGAGGCGGAATCGGTACTCTCCGGCAGGGGAATTAAAATTATTACCAATCAAACTGTTACCGGGATACTCGGGGATAAAAAAGTTACCGCAGTTCAACTGGAAAACGGAGAACGTATTAATGCTGATGCGGTTATTATAAGTACCGGGGTTGTCCCCAATACTGAATTGGCCCAAAAAGCCGGGTTAAAAATCAGTGCTTCAACAGGAGCAATTTCAGTAGACCGCTATATGAGAGTTAGAAATGATAATGATATTCTGGCTTGCGGTGATTGTGCTGTGAAGGTATCTTATTTTAACGGCATACCGGTTAAAACATGGCTGGCTTCAATTGCTACTCATGAAGCCCGTCTTGCCGCTGCCAATGTGTTTGAGACACGTTACTCCGGATTAGGAACCGTGGGAGTATTTTCAACACAAATCGGCGACCTGGCAATCGGAGCGGCCGGCCTTATCGAAAAACAGGCAAGGGAAAATGGCTATAATGTGGTCATCGGTACCGCTAAAGCTCCCAGCAAACATCCTGGCGGAATACCGGGAGCAGTTCCTACAATGGTCAAACTGATATTTTCAAAAAATGACGGCGTTCTTCTAGGCGGCGAAGCCTCCGGCGGTGCCTGTGTCGGCGAGTTAATAAATGTAATCAGCGCCTGTATTCAACACCAGATGACGGCATATGAGGTTTCTCTGTTCCAAATGGGTACTCATCCGATGCTTTGCGCTTCCCCGATAGCCTACCAGATAGTGAATGCGGCGGAAGATGCGGTGATGAAACTAAAATAAAATATATATCTCCTTAGCCGTTGTAGTACCGAGCAAAAAAATTAATAGAGTTTGGAGGGTAAATTTTTATGTTTCGTATTACAACTCTGAGTGAAAACACTGCAGGTATGGGAGTGTTGTTGGGTGAGTGGGGCCTGAGTTTTCTGCTGGAAACTGAGGGTAGGACTATTCTCTTCGATACCGGACAGACTATTTCTGCGGTAAATAATGCCGATTCTCTTCAAATCGACCTCTCAAAAGTAAGCAGCATTGTCTTGAGTCACGGGCATTACGACCATACCGGCGGCTTACGCGAAGTGTTACTCAAAATAGGTAAAGAGGTAGAGATAATTGCACATCCGGATATCTGGCAGGCGAAGTATGCCGGCGATACTGAAGAAACAGCCCGGTATATCGGTATTCCGTTTCAGAAAGAAGAATTGGAAAGCCTTGGGGCTCACTTCACGTTAACTACGGAACCCGTGCGTATATCCGATAGTATAATGACCACCGGTCAAATCCCGATGATAACAGACTACGAGCAAGTAGATAAAGGCTTATTTGTTAAAGAAGACTCCGGCTGGCATCCCGACAATCTATTTGACGACCAGGCTCTTGTGATAAAAGTACAGGCAGGCCTTGTTGTAATACTGGGTTGTGCTCATCGTGGTATGATAAATACTCTCTACCATGCCAGGAAGCTGACCGGGGTAGATACAATCTACGCAGTAATCGGAGGCTCTCATCTCGTGAGTGCCTCCGAAGACCGTTTACGGCAAACCGTAGATGCTCTCCGGAAATTCGGTATTCAGAAAATCGGTTTGTGCCACTGTACCGGTTTACCTGCAGTGAATTTATTAGCCCGGGAATTCAGTGAAAGTTTCTTCTTCAATAATGCGGGAACGGTTATCGAGATTCCTTAGATAACCCGGATATTCATTAACCGGAAAGTTTACCCGTAATAAGTCCGCGGCACCCGTCTAATATACTTTGGGATTTATAAAAGCGATTTATATTGTTATCTCCTCTTTCCCCTTTAAAAAACCCGGTTCCATTCGCTTAACGCTCAGGACTATAAACTGCGGTTTATCGTCTTTGACATAACAAGAAGCTATGTTAATGTATTCGAAAGCTATCTATTCTTCCGGCTATTGAGTGTTTTTACAATTTTTCTTATGCCCATTCCGAAATTGATACGGAATCCAGGAATTAAGAGTTTTCGGCATTCGGCTATCAGTTTTAAATTTACTTCGTAGATTTATAATTCAGGGGAATAATAGGGCATACTGAAAGCTTGGTTTAATGCGTGTAAACACCTCGATATTTGTGTAGTAAAAATAACCTTGAGCTCGATATCATATTGTTTTCAGGCATCTTACAGCTTATCAAAGTGGAAAGCTTGTTTGAGAAAGAGTAAACTACACATAACATATTATATAAATTGTATTTATGACTCTTAATAGGGTTGCCTGCTCTCTTTTTTAATTATTTATGAATAATAATAAACCGGGGCTATTTTATGGTTATATAATCCTTGCTATAACCTTTGTTATTTTCTTAATAACTTTTGGTACAGCGAATAGCTTCGGCGTTTTTCTTGAGCCGATGTTGAAAGAAATCAACTGGACCAGATCCTCTATTTCCGGAGCTTTCTCCTTAGCTCAAATTGTCGGTGGCATAATGGGTATTGTTGGCGGAAAAATCGCCGATAGATTCGGGCCCCGCCTGATAATAACGATATCCATTGTCTTTTTAGGTGCCGGGTATTTATTAATGCCGCTGGTTCACAGTATCTGGCAGATGTACCTGTTCTATGGCTTATTGACGGGTATTGGGATTGGCGGATTAAACCCCCCGTTGTTTGCGACCGTATCCCGCTGGTTTAATAAACGCAGGACTTTAATGATGGGCGTTTTTACCTGCGGAGGGATAGTGGGTACCATTGTAATTTCCCAGCTTACCAGATGGCTGATTGATATACGCGATTGGCAGTTTGCGTTTCTAGTTGTCGGTATTGTCAGTCTGGTTGTTGTCGGTATTAGCGCCCAATTTATGAAGCGAGACCCGCAATCAATCGGTCAGCTACCTGACGGCGATACTCAGCCTGTCGTTAATCCCCAGCTAAATGCTGGCTTGCCCACGAGAGGGTTATCCGTTACCGAAGCCATGCGTACCGGAAAATTCTGGCTTTTCTTCATAGCTAACGTTTTTATCAGTATCATTCTATTTACCGTTTCAACCCATCTTGTTATCTATACGACCGGACTTAATATTTCTTATGCTTTTGCCGTAAGTTTGCTTACAATTATAAGTATACCTAATATCATCAGCCGGTTAGTTATGGGTAATGTGGCTGATAGAATAGGTAACAAGCTTACTATCATTATCGGCACTTGTTTAATGTGCCTGGCCTGTGTCTGGCTTATTTTCGCTCGAGAAGCCTGGATGCTGGTTATCTTCGCCGTTATCTTTGGCTTTGCCTGGGGAACTTGCACTGTACCTATGGCTCCGTTGATTGCTGAATTATTCGGACTGAAATCACTTGGTACTATGCTCGGTATTGCTAATATGAGCGTTATGATAGGTTCCGCGGTAGGGCCGGTTCTGGCCGGCTTTATTTTCGACGTCCGGAATAGCTACCAGATAGACTTTATACTGTTAGCTATATGTGCGGCAGCTGCCCTGGTGACAATGTTGCTTTTAAAAACAAAACCACTCGCGATTCAAATACCCGGCAAATCGAAATATTAGATAACTATCGAGTCTTAGAGGTAATTTATACAGTCTCACTAAACATTATTTTTGTAGCCCTGTCTGTATTTCAGGCGAGAACAGTTGGTTGCCCCTACAAAAATAAAAGAGGCGTGTTTTTAAAACACGCCTCTTTAAATCAAATCTGATTTTGTACTAACCCTGGTTCAATAACTCTGTCACCACGTCATTAATCATTTTGCCATCGGCTTTGCCTTTGAACTCGGCAATAATCTTCGGCATTACTTTACCCTTATCACGGATGGTCTGTGCCCCTACCTCAGCAATGATTTTCTTTGCGGTAGCGACCACATCGTCGCGGGAGGCCTGCTGGGGCATGTAGGTCTGTAAAACTGCTAATTCCGCTTCTTCCTGGGCTACCAGATCGGGACGGTTGCCCTGTTTATAAGCCAGGATGCTCTCGTTACGCTGTTTGATTTCCTTGGCAATCACACCGATGATATCGGCATCGGCAAATTCTGCTACCTGTTTGTTCATTTCACTATAATGAACGGCAGATAACAATAAACGTAACACGCTGACCTTTATCTTATCGCCTGATTTCATACACCGGTGCAGGTCGTCGTTCAGTTTTAACTTAAGTGCGGATTGTCCGGGTGTAGTTGCCATTCCCGTCCTCTAGTCTTATGATCTAGTACTACTGCTACTGCTGCTTCTGGTGCTTCTAGGTGCCCTGGAACTCTTGCGCTTCTTTGCGGCTTCTTTCCGCTTGCGGCGAACGCTGGGCTTCTCGTAATGCTCCCTGTGTCGTATTTCGGATAAAATACCTTCCTGCTGTACCTTCTTGTTAAACCTGCGGAGCAAACTTTCAAAGCTCTCGGTCTCGCCGGCATTGACGTTAGTCAACTAGCATCTCCCCCCTTTACCGGATAGAAATATTTTTTCTAAAATCATATTTTAGAGGTCTTTGCCTCAACGTGTCAAATAGAATACCAATAAATACTATTCGGTTTGAGAAATCAGGTAAATTGAGGCGATGCCGGGAATGATTATTTGGTTAACTTGCCGGTGCCGATGATAGTAATCTCGATGTTTTTATGGCAATGCGGGCAGGTAATCAACATAGCAATCGGCTGAGACATCACCCGTTCTGCTACTGCCGTGACCATCGAATCGATGTTATCCAATCGCTGGTCGAGTAAGTCCATCCGCTTTGTTAGTTTGGCGATTTCAAGTTCTTCTGCCACGTTATTCCCCCGCCGCTTTTATTATAATATTACTCCCAATTATAGGTGAGCGGTAGTGGTATGTCAAAAATAGCTCATAGTTTAAAGCTGAAATCTCAAAGCTTCGATTAAGTTTTCAGCTACCAGTTGTCAGTTTAAAGTTTGTGAGGAAGATTTAATTTTATCATTCTGAGCCTGTCGAAGAATCCGGAGCAAAATTTATAGGGGCGGGTTTCAAATCTGTCCATAATCATGCTATATAATATCACCAGATACAAATCAGTGCTTTCGTTTCACGAGAAGATATCGGGCAATGAAGTTAAAATGTTTAAAGAGTAGCAAAATCCCACTGGGGTAATTTCTATCTGATTATTTGTTTTTGACTTTATTATCTTCCTGTACTATCATTTATACCAGATTAGTGCATAGTAGTATACAATAAGCTAATTTATTATATTAAAATCCATCAAAGACATTTCTTGTTACTAAAGTACTATAAAAAATGATAACTAAAGCACTAAATATAATAAATATCTTTGTTGCTTAGGTAAAAGTATTTATACTACACAATGTAATGATAAGATTATTGAACCATGTGGCAGTATAGAGAACTTATTTTTAATCTAACCATTGCTGAACTGAAAAACAAGTACCAAAATACCTCGCTCGGCTTCTTTTGGTCGCTTCTGGCTCCTTTATTGCTTGCCCTGGTGCTATGGGTTGTTTTCCGTAATATATTCTCACGTGAAGAGCACTTGGCCATTAACATTATTGTAGGTATTATTACCTGGCGCGGTTTTGCTAATAGTACCAGCTCTCTATTAACCTCAGTGTTTTCAAAGCAAAATTTAGTGACCAAGATTGCTATCCCCAGGCAAATACTTGTTCTCAGTACTACCTTGGCAGGCCTGGTTTCTTCATTATTAGAATTTATTATCTTAATTCCCATTGTTTTCTGGCTAGTCGGTGAGTTGTCTCTCACTATTTTGCTTTATCCTATAGTACACGTTGTATATTTTATATTTATATACGGTATTGGGCTTGCAATATCATCATTTTATATATATTTCAGAGATATGAAGGAAATATGGGCTGTTCTTACCCAAATCCTTTTTTACACCTGCCCGATCATATATCCCTTGTCTATCGTTCCTTCGTATCTGATAGATTACTATTTAATCAATCCGATTACCAACTATATAATTATCTACCGGGATATTATGATACAGGGGACTCTGCCTTCCTTACAGAATATCTTGGTTGCTGGTATATTTACAGCCGTTTCATTTCTTATCGGCACCTTTATATTTTTCCGGCTGCAACGTCGCTTTGCGGAGGAAATTTAGTTGTCTGCCATTGTTCTTGAAAATATTTCTAAAAAATTTAAAGTGCCGCACGAAAGGCGGAAAACCCTTTTCCATAACATCGTGGGAATAATCAAGCAGCAGATGGATTACGAAGAATTCTGGGCATTAAAAAATGTCAGTTTCGAAATCGAAGAAGGCGAATCCTTTGGTATCATCGGTAAAAATGGTTCCGGTAAATCAACATTATTAAAGATTATCTCCGGTGTGCTTTATCCCGACTCAGGTAAAGTGAAAACAAAGGGTAAAATCGCCCCCTTTCTCGGTTTAGGAGTTGGATTTCAGCCGGAACTCACTGCAAGCGAAAATGTTTATATTTACGGCTCTGTCTTCGGCCTAACCAGAAAAGAAATTAACCGGCATTACGATGAAATATTTAAATTCGCCGAGCTTGAAAATTTTAAATATATGAAACTGAAAAACTTTTCATCGGGTATGAATACTAAATTAGCCTTTTCTACTGCGGTTTGTGCTGCTCCGGATATCCTAATACTTGATGAAGTCTTCGCGGTCGGTGATACTACCTTTCAGAAAAAATGTACCGAAAAGATTTTCGATTATCAAAAAATGGGTAAGACAATACTTTTCGTATCTCACTCTATGGACGCAGTCAAGAAGCTCTGCACCAGAAGCCTGTATTTGCATAATGGACAGCAAGTTGCGCTAGGTCCGACCGAAGAAGTCGTAAAAAAGTATCTCGATGCAACTTAGGAAGATGGATAAATGAAAATTATGGTAATTGGTCTCGGCTATGTCGGATCGGTCGTAGCCGCCGGGTTAGCCTCAGAAGGTAATCAGGTTACAGGAGTGGATATAGACCTGGATAAAATCAAATCTCTAAGGGAAAATATCGTCATGATTAAAGAGCCAGGTTTGCAGGATATGATCGTACAGGCGTCCGGCAGCGGTAACCTGGTTTTCTCCCATACCAGCGAGATTGATTTTATCAGAGACCCCGTTATATTTGTCTGTGTCGATACACCTTATCTGCAAAATGCCGGGTGTGATGTTAGCCAGGTATATAATACTATTGAATGGATAAAACAAAAGGTTGAAGTCCAGCAGCCAATCCTGGTCATGAAGAGTACTGTAGTTCCCGGGACAGGTGAAAAAATTATTCAAAATTACCTCTGCACAGAAGGAGACGGTATAAGCTATGTCATGAATCCCGAATTTCTCCGGGAAGGACAGGCATTATGGGACTGGGCTCATCCCGACCGCACCGTCATCGGTAGTAATGACGAAAACGCTATTAAAACAATCTCTAGCCTGTATTCCAAAATCGAGGCTCCCTTCGTTATAACCGACGTCACTACGGCGGAAATGATCAAGTATGCTGCTAACGCCTATCTGGCCACCAGGATCAGCTTTATTAATGAGATCGCCATGTTATGCGAGCGGTTTAATGCGGACATCGATATCGTAGCACGAGGTATGGGATTGGACCAAAGAATAGGACTGAGTTATTTACGCGCCGGTATCGGCTACGGCGGTTCTTGTTTTCCAAAGGATACGCGTGCCTTACATGATATTTGCAATCGCAACGGGATTGATTTCGAGCTTCTTGATGCTGTGATCTCAATCAATAATAAGCAATGTAATTCTGCTATAAATAAACTAAAGGATAAACTGGGATCCCTGCAAAGAAGACGTATAGCCGTACTCGGACTGTCTTTTAAGCCGGATACAGACGATGTTCGCGAGTCTCCTGCCTTAAAGATTATACGTTTACTCTATGAAGAAGGAGCGGATATCACCGCTTACGACCCATTAGCAATAGAAAATGCCGCTGGGCAGCTCCCGGCTGACATAAAATATACCGATAAAGCCCTTAATGCGGTTGATAACGCCCACGCGGTTCTAGTGGTTACCGCCTGGCGGGAATTTGTCGATATGGATTGGGCTACCGTGAAATCACTCATGAGTGATCCTTATGTGGTTATCGATGGCAGGAACTGTCTAGACTACACTTATCTCAGGAAACTCGGTTTCTACTACTCAGGGTTTGGAAGAAAATAGTTGAAAATAAAAAGAAGCCCCTATTATGCATAAAATCGGCATGAAGAAAAAATAATGTCTAATACAATTAAAAAATTCTTTAGGAAAATATTACCACCTACCGCAGAGGCCATTAACCGTCGTCTGAGCACTTTACAGCGGGAACTTGCGGAACAAAAAGAAATTGTGGAATTGATATCCGCTGCTTTCGAAGAAGAAAAGCAAAGATCAGAATCGATTTTGGTAAATCTGGATCAAGAAAAGCAAAAATTAGAATCTATCCTTTCGGAATTTAATGTACTTAAAATATACTCTGCATCCGTATTTACGGAATTGAATCGGGAGAAGCAGAGATCGGACTTCATCCTGGCGGAATTGAATCGAATAATCCTAAATTATGAATCCTTAATCTCAGAATCAACCAGACAAAAAGAGCACTTGGATTCATTCGTGGCTGTGCTGGAGGAAGTGAAAAAGAAACTGGAGGCTTTAGCTGGGAACTTTGAAGAATCTGCGCAGGAATCCGCCCGCTTAATCATAGGACTCATAGATGAGATTAGTGAAATCAATAGTAAGATATCCGTCAAAGAATTTTATAATAATGATGCCGAAAGACATGCAGTTAAGAGATTTTATGCTATTACAGATTCAAGCGGATTCAAAGAGAAGTATCTGGCTCTAATAAAAGGATTAGACCCAGAGAGTATTGAGACTATTGTAACAATACTTAATAGACAGCAACTTATAAGGAATACAGAGGGTAAAAATATTGACTTATACTCGCGTGATGAACAAGAAGGGTTCGTTAAATTAAGAGAAAAATTCTATTCGAATGTATACAAGATCGCTGATGATTTATTTTGCTATAAACATTATTTACTACCAATACACCATTTTGAAGCCAGTGTTTTATACTACAAACTTGGTCTGGGATTCGTTCACAGTATAGATGCAATTAAAAATAAGGATATTATAGATGCCGGCGCATATATTGGTGATTCGGCTTTGATTCTTGCTCCCCTAACCCTAAAAAAGGTATATTCATTTGAGCCGGTGACGGAAAACTACCAACTGCTGTTGAAAACTATCGAACTTAATCGGCTTCGAAATGTTGTTCCCGAACAAATTGCTCTAGGATCGAAAAGCGGTACAGTTTATATTAATATATCTGGCTCTTGTAGCGCTATAAACAAGCATACCAATAACAATATTCCAAACCATGAGAACGTAAATATCATAGCTTTAGATGAATATGTTAAGAAAAATTCGCTCGATGTTGGTCTGATAAAAGTTGACGTGGAAGGTTATGAGCATGATTTCCTTGAAGGAGCCGAGAACACAATAAAAACTCAAAAACCGATTCTATTATTGAGTATATATCATTCTGATTCAGCTAACGATTTTTTTGATATTAAACCAATGATAGAAAGTTGGGAATTAGGATATCAATTTAAAATATATAAACCAGTAACGAAATCAATTTATACTGAAACTATGTTAATTGCAGAGGTTAGATAATCAATATTTTTAGGTAACTATTAAGGAGTCATATTGAAAAACACCATTCCGATAGCTCTTGCGGCAGACCAGAATTATGCCGTACCGATGGGGGTTACCATGACCTCTATTATGGTTAATGCTAAAGAGGCTACCTTCGTTGATTTTTTCATCCTTATCCCCTCTGATTTTTCAAACCAAAATAAAAATACTATTTATTCTATTAAAGCTAAATATCCTAGATGTAACATTACTTTTATTGATATGAAAGATAGCTTTAAATATACAAACCTCAAAATTCCCCACATCACATATCCTGCGTATTATAGATTGATGGCAGGAAACATAATAAGACAATATGATAAATGTTTGTATTTAGATGTTGATACTATAGTATGCGGTGATTTGAACGAACTATTTTGTATCGATATTTCTGATTACTACGTCGCAGGAGTAAAAGCACCCAGTTACCATTATCCTGATGACGGAAATATCAATTTTTGTAAAGCAATAGGTCTTCCGACAATCTCTGAATATATCAACTCCGGTGTCTTGATCATGAACCTGAAACAAATACGAGAACAGTATGTTTTAGATCAATTTTTACGTTTGTCTAGAGAAAAGCCATCTTTACCCGATCAGGATATTATTAATGTAGTTTGCTATAACCGGATAAAAGTGCTCCCTTTTAAATACAACGTAGCAACAATGCGAATTAATGAACCGGACTATAAATTAAGGAAAGTATTTACGCAAGAAGAAATAAATGAAGCGAGGTCAAACCCCTACATAATACATTACGCTCATCAGGTGAAACCTTGGCAGGACTTATCATTAAATATGTCAGAATACTGGTGGAAATATGCCTCTTTAGCACCTATCTATATAGAAGCTTTAAAAATACTTCTAAGCGGAAACGATAGAAAAACTATTTCGAACAATAAACCTGATACGATAAATACAGCTATGATCAAAAAAGAATTGCAGGATGTTCGAAAATCATATTCGTTTCGAATAGGTTTTTTGATTACTTTTATACCCCGCACAATCCGTGATGTTGTGTATTGTTATCGGGAAAATGGCATACGTTATACTCTACGGCGAATAAAGGAAAGACTGATAAGTATCAAAAATAAGCCGAAAATTGAGATAAAAAAAGACTACAGATTTTATAAAAACCTAAATCCAAAGAGGTATCCGGAAGAATTAAAGGAATGGTATAAAAAAAATACTCGTATAAATCTCAACTTAAAAAATCCCCGGACATACAATGAAAAAATCCAGTGGATGAAGCTATATGAAAGCACTCCTTTAAAAACCAGGCTATCCGATAAATATCTTGTCAGAGACTGGATAAAAGAAAATATTGGAGAACAATATTTAATACCTTTGCTCGGCGTATGGGATAAATTCGATGACATAGAATTTGATAAATTACCTGATAGTTTTGTCCTCAAGGCCAATCACGGCTGTGGATGGAATGTCGTAGTAAAAGATAAAAATATATTTGATAAACCTACAGCAAAAAATAAGTTTGACAAATGGATGGAAACCGACTATTCCTTTCTCCATGGATTCGAACTACACTATCGTAAAATTATCCCTAAAATTATTGCTGAACAGTACATTGAAAATGATGGAGGAGATTTGTACGATTACAAAGTCTGGTGCTTTAACGGCAAACCTGAATTTATCATGTTTCTAGCCGAAAGACAGAAACATTTAAAAATGGCTTTCTATGACAAATCATGGATCCCGCTACCATTTGTTTATTCTTATCCCCGGTATGAAAAAGAAGTGCCTAGGCCCAATAATTTAGATGAGCTATTGCAAATATCAGAAAAACTTTGCAAAGGATTCAACCACGTACGTGTTGATTTCTATCGTTTGAATGACGGCGCTTTGAAATTTGGAGAAATGACCTTTACAACTTTTTCGGGTATTTGTAAATGGGATCCGCCTGAATATGATTTAAAGCTAGGTCAAATGATAACACTACCGAAAAAGAAGTATACGTTAGAAAAATGATACAAACAAAAATCTCTGTTATTATCCCCGTCTTCAACGCTGAAAAATATTTACGCCAATGTATTGATAGTGTTGTTACTCAGACGTTACAGGACATAGAGATTATCTGTGTTAATGACGGATCCACCGATCGTTCATGTAATATTGTTGAGGAATATGTTAAGAAAGACTCCCGCCTTAAAATAGTAAATCAGAAAAACCAAGGGGCGGCTAGAGCTCGTAATGCAGGAATTAAAATGGCCAAGGGCGAATATATACATTTTCTCGACGCTGACGATTATTTAGTTCCCGATGTCTACGAAGTTCTTTACAAAAAGGCTAAAACTTATAATTTGGATTTTATTAAAGGCGAAACTATCTTACTGGATAATTTATCGCAAGAGAAAACACCCAAACCAATATCTAAAGATGCTATTAATGTTATTACTAACTTTTATGTTACTCCTACTAAATTTCTTCAAACAGGAGTGACGCCCTGGAAATGTTTATATAAACGTTCCTTTCTTTTAAGTAATAATATCTGTTTTTATAATTTGCGATGTGGAGAGGATCGTTCTTTTTATGTGTCTGTAATAATACGTGCAAAAAGAGTTATGTTTGTTGATAAAT
Source organism: Dehalococcoidales bacterium (assembly GCA_016927955.1). Lineage (GTDB taxonomy): Bacteria > Chloroflexota > Dehalococcoidia > Dehalococcoidales > JAFGLR01 > JAFGLR01. The sequence goes on along the minus strand of JAFGLR010000035.1, from coordinate 351 downwards.
ATGTTATATATTATAGATTTAATAATCCGAATTCTCTAAACGAACAAAGACCGAAATATTACAAATGTTTTTTTGATTCATATAAAATCATAAATAAAATGTGCAAACATTTACCTGAAAACTTGAGACGCGAGATACTCGAAAACGAGTTAGAAGAATTGTTTTCCTGGCTAATTAAATATAAGTCAAAACATATGTTATCAAAAGAAATCTACTCCGATATAAAATATTTTATCATTAATTTGGATATTACTCCTTTTAGAGAAAAGTACTTATATAGTCGTTGGTATAAACGATATTTAGAAATCACAGGTATCAAAGCTTATTTTAATGAAAATACATTAAATATTA
>JAFGLR010000034.1 GCA_016927955.1 Dehalococcoidales bacterium | reverse complement strand
GTTAGCCGAACGGTTCGGATCATATTCTATAGAAGCAACCTTACCCGGAATTCCCTTCTTATCACGGCGGAAATCTACGTTCCGGAGTAATTGTTTGGCACCACCGCCGCGATGACGGCAGGTAATAACCCCTCGGTTATTCCGGCCGGCCTTCTTCTTTAATACGGTCACAAGAGATTTTTCAGGTCTGGTACTGGTTATCTCTTCGTAAGTCGAGACACTCATACCCCGCCGACCGGGAGAAGTTGGTTTATATACCTTAATACCCACTCAAGTACTCCTTATACACCCTCAAAGAGCTGAATCTTATCCCCGGCCTTTAAAGTTACAATAGCCTTTTTCATAGCCGGCAGGATAACCCGCCGCCGGCCAACTCTTTTAGTGCTGGCTGGCAAATTAATTACATTAACGGTATTTACGGACACTTTAAACGCTTTCTCTACCGCATCTTTTATCTGTTTTTTATTCGCTTCTGTATTTACCTCAAAAGCATACTTGCCGATAGTTTGAAGGGTAGTGCTCTTCTCGGTAACCAGGGGTCTTTTAATTACTTCATAGAGATGCATTTTTTATACCTCTTCCACCGGGGTTTTACTCCACAAACTTTCAGCCTGCCTAACCGCGTTCTCGGTCATCACCAGAACTTTGTATGAAAGCAGATCGCCTACGTTAAGGAGCCCCGCCGGTAAAGTCTTGGTTGCCGGTAAATTACGGGCTGACTTCACCATATTTTCCGCCGGCTTTCCATCAACAATTAAAGCTGAATTTTCGATGCCCAGGGTCTGTAATATCCGTGCCATTTCCTTGGTCTTCGGCTCGGTTAATTCCAGATTTTCCAGTATTTTTAGCTCTCCGTCACGAACTTTAACAGAAAGCAGGCAACGAATGGCCGACTGTCGCATCTTCTTGGGCGTATCCTGACGGTAATTCCGGGGATGTGGACCAAAGGTCACCCCACCGTGCCTTCTAAGAGGCGACCGTGAGTTACCGGCTCGTGCATTACCGGTGCCTTTCTGCCGGTATAGTTTCTTGGTACTGCCGGCTACCTCGCTCCGCGTCTTCGTATCGGCGGTACCCTGACGGGCATTCGCCCGCTGTGCCACAAAAACCTGGTGTACCAATGCTTCATTAAATGGCACATTAAATACCGTATCATTGATTTCTATGTTTTTTATTGCCTCACCATTGAGATTATAAACCGGGACCTGCATTTATTTACTCCTACCCGATTTCTTAATAATCACCAGACCATTTTTCGCACCGGGTACCGCACCTTTGACAAGTAATAGATTACGTTCGACACTGGTCTGGAACACTACTAGATTTTGCACCGTTACCTGGTCGTCACCCATATGTCCAGCCATCCGCTGCCCCTTCCAAACACGGCCGGGGGTCGTAGTCGAACCGATAGCGCCTGGATGGCGGGTACGGTCGGACTGACCGTGAGTTTTGGGACCACCCCTGAAATGATGACGTTTAACCACACCGGCAAAACCCTTACCGCGTGACGTACCGATAACATCAACGAGATCGCCGGCTTTAAAAACACTGGCGTCTACTTTATCGCCCACTTTTATACCTTCGGCACTATCCAGCCTTAACTCTCGGAGATATCTGAACTGGTCAAGCCCTTTCAGATGACCTTTTTCCGGAGAACTGAGCTTTTTAGCCACGCCAAATCCCAATTGAACTGCATTATAACCATCTCTCTCAGTGGTTTTTACCTGCGTTACCGCACAGTTCCCGACCTCGATAGCTGTAAGCGGTTCCAGCACACCTTTGTCGCTGTACAGCTGAGTCATACCCAGCTTTTTACCGATAATTCCTTCAATCATATAATGTCCTAGTCCATTTTAATATCTATTTCGACGCCGGACGGCAGGTTCAATTTCGCCAGAGAATCGATAGTTTTAGATGTCGTCTCGACGATATCAATCAGGCGCTTGTGAGTCCTGATTTCAAATTGTTCCTGCGAGTCTTTATCGATAAATGTCGACCGAATAACACTTATCTTCTGGAAGCGGGTCGGCAGCGGAATCGGGCCAACCACGACCGCGCCGGTTGCTTCAACAGCGGCGACTATCTGCTCGGCGGATTGGTCGAGCAATTTATGGTCAAAACTCTTTAGCTTGATGCGAATCTTTTGTTCAGGCATTTTTTCTACCTATGGCTATAATATTTTCCGCCAGTTCAGCGGATACTTCTCGATATTTATAGAATTCCATCGTATGAGTGGCTCGACCCTGGGTCAATGAACGCAGACTGGTAGTATAACCGAAGGCTTCCGAAAGTGGTACCATCACGCGGATAATACAGGTACCGGCATACTCCGTTTCGATAGCCTCAATATGACCCCGCCTCGAATTAAGGTCGCTGATAATGTCGCCGAGGAATTGTCCGGGAGCGATGATTTCCAGTTTCATAATAGGTTCCAGAATTACCGGCTTGGCCTTGCGTAAACCTTCTTTAAAGGCCATCGAGCCAGCCATTTTGAAGGCCATTTCGGAAGAATCTACTTCATGATAGCTGCCATCAACTAATGTAGCTTTTACATCCACTACCGGATAGCCCGCCCGGCCGCCGCTTTCCATGGCTTCGCGGATACCTTCTTCTATGGGTTTGATAAAGTTTTTCGGTATAATCCCGCCCTTGGTTTTATCACCAAACTGGAATCCGGCACCACTTTCCGCCGGTTCAAGTTCGATAACGGCATGACCATATTGGCCATGACCGCCGGACTGTTGAACGAATCTTCCCTCAGCCCGTACAGGAACTGTAATAGTCTCGCGGTAAGCGACCTGTGGCTTACCGATATTCGCAGAGACACCAAAATCAGTAAGCAAGCGGCTGACTATAATATCCAGATGGAGTTCGCCCATACCAGCGATAACCGTCTGACCAGTCTCATTATCATATTTTACCTTAAAAGTCGGGTCTTCTTCCGCCAGCTTATTTAACGCTTCACCGATTTTATCCTGGTCGGCTCGGGTTCTGGGTTCGATAGCTAACTTAATTACAGGTTCGGGAAAGCGTATCGATTCAAGTACTACCGGCTGGTCATCAGTACAAATAGTATCACCGGTAAACGTGTTTTTCATACCCAGACTGGCAACAATAGAACCGGCATCAGCTTCAGCGATATCTTCACGGTGATTAGAATGCATTAATAATAATCTACCCATCCGTTCCTTCTTGCGCCGGGTCGAGTTAAATACCTCACCACCGGCATTGATATGACCGGCGTATACTCTCAAATAGACCAACCGGCCTACGAACGGGTCAGAGACAACCTTAAAAGCCAGAGCGGTAAACGGAGCTTCGTCGTTAATCGGGCGGATAACTTCGGTATTAGTTTTAATCTCAATCGCTCTCACCGGCGGCATGTCTAAAGGCGAGGGTAAATAATCGTTGACGGCATCAAGCAAGCGCTGGATTCCTTTATTTTTAAGCGCAGTGCCGCAGGTTACCGGAACGCCCCGGCTAGCAATAGTAATGCGGCGGATGGCGTCTTTAATATCTTTGTTAGAAATTTCAGTCTCTTCCAGGTAAGCTATCATAGTCTGGTCGTCGAGTTCCGCAAGTTTTTCAACTAAACGGCGCCGGGCTTCGGTGAAGTTTTTCTGTTCGGATTCCGGAATCGTAATAAGTTCAGGCTCAGCATCAGGGTCAGCTTCATAGTGCCAGGCTTTACAATCAACAAGGTCGATAATACCGTTAAAGGTTGTTTCACTGCCTATAGGTATCTGGATAACGAGCGGGACGGCGTGCAAACGCTGCTCTATCATAGAAACCGTCCGGTTGAAGTCAGCACCAATACGGTCCATTTTATTAATAAAACAAATACGGGAAACGTTATAACGGTCAGCCTGCCGCCAGACGGCTTCCGATTGGGCCTGTACGCCGGCAACGGCATCGAAAACAACTACGGCACCATCTAGAACCCGCAGACTGCGTTCGACTTCCGCAGTAAAATCAATATGTCCGGGGGTATCAATAATATTAACCCGGTGGTCTTTCCAGTAACAGGTGGTTGCAGCAGCGGTAATTGTGATCCCCCGCTCGCGTTCCTGTTGCATCCAATCCATAACAGCCGTACCATCGTCCACATTGCCGATTTTATAGGTGAGACCGGTATAATAGAGCATCCTTTCGGTGACGGTGGTCTTACCGGCATCTATGTGAGCGATAATTGCTATATTTCTTATCCGTTCTAGCGGATAGCGATCTGACATCGACTTATCCTTACGCCTGGATGGGGCAATACTAGTTGTAATTATACTTCACCTCTACCATCTATAGTGAGCAAAGGCACGGTTAGCCTCTGCCATTTTATGCGTATCTTCGCGTTTCTTAATTGTATTTCCCTGTTCCTTGGATGCTTCGGTAATTTCCGTAGCTAATTTTACTGCCATTGGTTTCCCCTTGCGAGACCTGGCAGATTGCAGTATCCACTTTATGGCTATATCTGCGCCACGCTCCGTATCTATCTCGATAGGAACCTGATAAGTAGCACCACCGACACGGCGCGCTTTTACCATTAGTAAAGGACTGGCATTTTTAATCGCCTGTTCGAGTACCGAAACCGGCGGCTTGCCTTCCTGCGTCTCGATAATCTGTAAAGCGTTGTATAAAACACCTTCTGCGGTACTTTTCTTACCCCGCTCCATTAATTTATTTATTAACTTAGAAACGGTTACGTTACCATATTTAATGTCGGGAGACGGTAACCGCTTGGTAATCTGACCTCTTCTCGCCATTGTTTCCTCCTAAGCGGCGGCTTCGTGAGCACCGGCCGATGTGCCTTCACCTTTAGCAGCACCAACCCGTTTTGCTCCGTATTTACTGCGGCCTTGTTTACGGTTGTTGACTCCGGTAGTATCTAACGCGCCGCGTATTATATGATAGCGAACACCCGGTAAATCCGGCACACGACCGCCACGTATCAGGACTACAGAGTGCTCTTGCAGTTCATGACCTTCGCCCGGAATGTAAGCAGTGACTTCCATTTGATTGGATAGCCTGACTCTGGCTACCTTACGTAAAGCGGAGTTAGGTTTCTTCGGAGTAACGGTCTTAACCTGAACGCACACACCACGTTTCTGGGGAGCACCTTCTCCCTGCGAAACCTTATTCTTCAAAGCGTTGAAGACAAACCGCAGCGCGGGAGCTCTAGTTTGCTTGCTAAGCTTCCGGCGTCCTTTACGGACTAATTGATTAATTGTCGGCAATTTAATTCTCCCTTTACACAATGTTAATGGATGAGCCCAGGCTCATCCATTAATAAGCCGCTTCAAAGATTGCATTAATTTTCGCAATCTTAGTCCATCAATGGCGAAACTGAAAGACCAAGTGTATAATTTATCATATTCACCAATAGCTTGTCAATAAGGGAACATACGTATTTAAAGATTTTTTAATCTTAATACATGTTAGCAATAGAAAAACCTGACATGGATATCCTTTTTGGCCTCGATTAAGAGCGTTTAAGTTCATCTAGCAAGCCAGTTAATTGCCCGTTAAATACCGGCTGTGTCTTACCGAAAAGATAGGTATGCAGCGGCGTAACGGAAACCTGCCGGCGGGCAATAGCCCATGCATCGGTATTCCGCAGAGCGTGATTGGAGGATTTCCGATATTTGAGCCAGTAATATTCATTAAATCCGTCGTTCCCCTCTTCCACACTAAACGCATAACCGCTGTTTGAAGGGCAAGTAATTTTAACTCCGGCATATTCCGAAGCCGGTAAATCCGGGGCATTCACATTGAGAAAAAAAGCCGGTTTAATATCTGCCTTAATAACAGTACTAGCGAGTATGGCGGTGAATTGAGCCACATCGTTAAAATATAAGCTGTTTATTCCGGCTACCGAAACGGCAATTGAAGATACACCATGAAGGTATCCCTGCAAAGCGCCCCCCACTGTGCCGGAGATGAGAACATCATCACCCAGGTTGGGACCATGGTTTATCCCGGAGATTACGAGGTCGACATTCCCAGCCAGCCGGCTAATTCCCATAATTACACAATCTCCCGGCGTACCGCTAACTGAATAGGTTTCCACACCTTTTAATATTGGAGGAATTTTTTTTACCCGTAGAGGATGACGCATAGTAAGTGCCGTACCGATACCGCTTTGTTCGCGGTCGGGAGCAACGATAACAACCTCTGAAATACGTTTTAATTCGCCGACCATAGCGTGCAGACCGGTAGTGTTAACACCATCATCGTTAGTAACTAAAATCTTCATCGGTATTTCATCTGGCAGTTTACCATAGCCGGTTTTCCAACAGCAACCATGAGCCTTAACAAACATCCGATTTAAATTTTGTAGGGAATGTTATATTATATATTTGGTCTCTGCCCGAAATCACCAGCTTTGAAACCAGACGTTCTGGCATGGTAAAATCCGGATTATTAGACTGATTGGAAGATATAAAATTATGAGTAGTAACATTACCAGTAAGAATATCAGCTTTTTAGACGAAGTAGCCGCCACCCCCGGCGGGAGTAAAATCCGCGCCTGTATTCAGTGCGGAATGTGCTCCGGAACCTGTCCGGTAGCTAACGAAATGGAGTACGCCCCCCGCAAAATCATCGCTATGATACGTGCCGATATGAAAGACGAAGTACTTTCCAGCAACTCGATGTGGCACTGCGTCTCCTGCTACCTGTGTTACGACCGTTGCCCGCGGGGAGTGAAACCTACGGAGATTGCTCATGCCCTTGAATCTTTAGCCGTTAAATACGGCTATCGGCCGAAGGGTACCCGCAATCCGGCTATGTACCGCAGTTTTGTTAACTCGATAAAAAGCCGGGGCAGAGTTCATGAGTTCGGTATGATGCTTAATTATTACCTGAAGACTAACCCACTGGCCTCGTTAAAAATGATACCGGTAGCTTTCAAATTACTCTCACACAAGCGAATGCCGATAAAACCGGAACCTGCTGTTGGTACAGAAGATTTAGCTAAAATAACCCGTAAATTCCGTGAAATCAGGGGGCAGTCGTGAAACAATATTCATATTACCCGGGTTGCTCTTCCGATAGTTCCGGTAAAGGCCTGGGGCTTTCGGTTAGAGCCATTGCTCAACCACTTGAAATGGAACTAAACGAGATTGAAGGCTGGACATGCTGCGGGTCCACTCCTTACGGTTCTACGGATGAAGAGGAATCCTTCTTAATTAATGCCCGTAACCTCGCCATCGCTGAAAAAACCGGACTGGATCTCGTAACACCCTGCAGTTCTTGCTACGTCGTTTTATCGCGGGCGAATGATTATATTAAAACCCACGATAAATTTAAAAGAGAAGTAAACGAAGCGTTAGCCGAAATCGGCCTGGAATTCAAGGGAACCATGCGCGTTCGCCTGCTGCCTGAGGTTATTTCCCACGACGTCATGCCGGAAGGTATCGCCCAAAAGACAAAACATAATCTTAACGGCCTCAAAATAGCCTCATATTACGGCTGCCAGATGGTACGGCCGCTCGGTTTCGAAAGCCCGGAAAATCCTGAATCTCTGGATAAGATTGTTACCGCTCTCGGCGGACAGCCGGTTAACTTCCCGATGAAGAACCGCTGCTGCGGCAGCTCGCTAATTATCCCGGAAGAAGATATGGCGGTTGGTCTTGTCAATAAAATAATCGCCAACGCAGCAGAAAATGGGGCTGAGTGTATCACTACACCCTGTCCGCTCTGCCAGAACAATCTGGATGCTTACCAGGGCCGGGTGAACAGCAAGTTCGGGGCTAATTATAATATTCCGGTGTTATTCGTTACCCAGCTTATCGGCCTGGCATTGGGCATTAACCCGGCATCACTCGGATTTAATACAAATATCGTATCGACAAAAAATGTTTTAGACCATGTCCTGGCACAGGGGGTAAAGAGTGGAACCTAGAATTGGTGTATATATATGTTATTGCGGCAGTAACATTGCCGGTACCGTAGATGTTGAAGAAGTAGCCAAATACGCCCAAACGCTGGACGCTGTCGTCGTGGCGCGCGCCTATAAGTTCATGTGCTCCGACCCCGGCCAGCAGATGATTAAAAATGACATTAAAGAATTAAATTTGAACCGGGTGGTTGTTGCTTCCTGCTCGCCCACGATGCATGAGCCTACTTTCCGCCGGGCTTGTATGGAAGCCGGTGTTAATCCCTATCTTTTCGAGATGGCGAATATCCGTGAGCATGTTTCCTGGGTTACGGAAGATAAGGTTGCGGCTACCGCGAAGGCAAAGGCTCTCGTTGCGGCCGCAGTAAAACGCGTCTACTTTCACTCGCCGCTAGAATCCCGCGAAGTAGATATAAATCCCAACACACTAGTAGTCGGTGGCGGTATCGCCGGTATTCAGGCGGCCCTTAAGGTTGCCGATGCCAAGCATACGGTCTATCTGGTGGAAAGGGAGCCCAGTATCGGCGGACATATGGCGCAGCTGGACAAGACATTCCCCACGCTGGATTGCTCCGCCTGTATCTTAACGCCGAAAATGACCCTTGTCGGGTCGCACCCTTATATAAAATTATTGACCTATAGTGAAGTTGTAGAAGTTGGCGGTTTTGTCGGTAACTTCAAGGTAAAAATCCGCAAGAAAGCACGTTATGTCGATACCTCGAAATGTACCGGCTGCGGCCTTTGCCAGACCAAGTGCCCGACTAAAGTAGACAGCGAGTTCGATGCCGGGCTGGGTAAACGCAAAGCTATTTACACTCCCTTCGCTCAGGCAGTCCCGAATAAACCGGTTATCGATACGGAGCATTGCTTACATTTCCTGAAAGGTAAATGCGGCATCTGTCAAAAGGTATGTGAAGCAAAAGCTATCGATTACGAACAGCAAGATGAGTTCATAGAAGTCGATGTCGGTTCTATTATTCTCACTACCGGCTTTAATGCCTTCGATCCGACACCGATTTACCAGTACGGTTACAAACGTTACGATAACGTCATTACCAGTCTGGAGTTCGAGCGGATGGTCAACTCCGCCGGGCCTACCAGCGGCGAGATATTACTTAAAAACGGCAAAGAGCCGGAAAGCATCGCAATTATTCACTGCGTCGGCAGCCGCGATGAGAAATATCATGAGTATTGCTCCCGCGTTTGCTGCATGTACTCGATGAAATTCTCCCACCTCATCAAAGAGCACACCAAGGCCCAGGTTTACGAGTTTTACATCGATATCCGCAGCTTCGGAAAAGGATATGAGGAATTTTATAATCGCCTGTTAAACGAAGGCACGGTTTTCTTCAGAGGCAGACCGGCGGAAATCACCAACATTGCCGAGAAGCCGGAGGAAAAAGGCAAGCTGATTGTCCAGTTTGAAAACACACTGGTAGGTAAACAACAGAGGTTACCCGTCGATATGGTTATCTTAAGCAGCGGTTTGGAACCGCAAAAAGATACCGAAACGGTCGGCCGGTTATTCGGCGTCAGCCGCAGCGGCGACGGCTTCTTCCTGGAGCGTCATCCCAAACTTGACCCCGTGGCAACGATGACCGACGGTATTTTTATCGCCGGTTGCTGCCAGAGCCCAAAGGACATTCCGGACACCGTGGCTCAGGCGAATGCAGCCGCTGCCGAAGCCCTCTGCCTGATAAGCAAGGGCAAGGTAGAAGTCGAGTCCGCAACGGCAATTATAAACGAAAAGATATGCTCGGGCTGCCAGCTATGTAAAACGGTTTGTCCTTACAGTGCCATCACTTTCGATGACAAGAAACAGGTCTGCCGGGTCAACGACGCATTATGTAAAGGCTGCGGTGCCTGTGTCGGCGGCTGTCCTAGCGACGCTATCTCTTTAAAGCATTATACCAACGAACAGTTAGTGGCTCAGATGGAAGGTATGCTGGTAGAGTAACTAAATAATCAATTAAATACCATTGTTTTTATCTTGAAAGTGTTTAAAGTATTCCTGTATCAAACTTGACACCCCTTCGAAGCTATTGTTAGAATTAACAATGGTCAATTCAGGAGGACGAAGATTTACGCGATAATTGAAACCGGTGGTAAACAGTATAAAGTAACGCCCGGTCAGACTATTGAGGTCGAACGTCTGGCAGCGATAGAAGGCAGCCTGGTAGAACTCGATAGAGTTTTACTATTAGCTGACGGCGACAGTGTTTCTATAGGCGCACCCGTTGTCGATGGTGCCAGAGTCGTGGCTAAATCGCTGGGTGAGCAGAAAGATGATAAAATAATTGTCTTCAAATACAAGAATAAGGTCCGCTATCGCAATAAAACAGGACACCGTCAAATTCACACCAGGCTTATGATTGATAAGATTCTCAAGCCGGGTGAGGTTGTCGAGCCGGTTAAGAAACCGCGCCGCACCAGAAAGAAAGCCGCTGAGGCAGAACCGATAGCAGAAGAAACGAAAGAGGTAACGGAAAGTGGCTCATAAAAAAGGTGGCGGAAGTACTCAGTCCGGCCGCGATAGTGTATCAAAGCGTCGCGGAGTTAAGAGGTATGCCGGTCAGAAAGTAAACGCCGGAGAAATTTTAGTCCGCCAGAAGGGCGGGCATATCCATGCCGGTGAAAACGTCGGCGTCGGCAAAGATTTTACTCTCTTCGCCTTAAAGGAAGGCGTGGTAAAATTCAAGGCTACCACCAATAACAGGAGGAAAGTCAGCGTCGAAGCTGAGTAGGTATATGAAAGAAAAGATTCACCCTAAATATTATAATGACGCCCAGGTAATCTGCTCTTGCGGCAATACATGGACGACCGGTTCGACCAAGAAAACGTTACGGGTCGAACTTTGCAGCAAATGTCACCCGTACTTCACCGGCGAACAGCGTATCGTCGACACCGCCGGGCGGGTTGAAAAATTCAAGAAACGTTATAATTTGGCGTAAATCGGAAAGTCCCGAAATTAAGGCTCCTTCAGCCGAAGGAGCCTTTTTTATTATTGGGGTTAAATTTGGCTAAGAAAACATATTACGGTGGCCAGGCAGTCATCGAAGGGGTGATGATGCGGGGCAAAACAACGATGGTTACTGCCGTACGCCGTCCCAACGGAGAAATTGCAGTTTTACCACAACCGTTGTCATCGATTTACACCAACTGGGCCAGAAAAACCCCCCTTCTCCGCGGTATTATTGTCCTCATCGAATCGGTTGTATTGGGCATCCAGACTCTAATGAAATCCGCTAATATAGCCTTGGAAGAGGAAGAAGAAGTCCCCGGGGGTTTTATGTGGATAACTATCTTAATCGGGGCGGTACTGGGGATAGCATTGTTCTTTCTAGCTCCTTATTTTTTAACCCGGGCATTCAGCATCGATATTAATAATCATCCAATATTATTTAACGTTATCGACGGCGTAATCAGGCTGGTTATCTTTCTCCTTTATCTCTGGGCTGTCGGCAAGATGAAAGATATCAGGCGGGTATTCGGCTACCACGGAGCGGAACACAAGACCGTCAATGCTTATGAACATAATGTGCCACTCGAGGTCGAAGCCGTACAAAAGTACAGCACTGCCCACGTTCGCTGCGGTACGAGCTTTTTATTTGTCGTACTGGTGATATCGATAATCGTTTTCCTGGTCTTTTCCATTATTATTCTGGCTACCGTCGGGAAACAGCCGCAGTGGATTATGATACTTTCCCGCATCGTACTGGTGCCCGTTATCGCCGCGGTGGCTTATGAATTAATCTACTTCTCGGGGCGTCACGCCCAAAACTGGTTTGTCAGAATAATACTGCGTCCGGGATTGTGGCTGCAGGCTTTAACAACACGGGAACCGGATAACGGACAGGTCGAAGTAGCAATTGCGGCTCTTAAAAAAGTCATTGAAATAGACGAGCCGGGAGAAGCATCAAAACCGGCCGCTCAAGTTACTGAAGTTACTTAACTATCTTATTGATAGCTTTGAATTGCTCATTCCCGGCAGTTTTCAGGAGTTCGAATAAGGCCATTTCCACACCGGTTAGCTTGCCGCCGGCACTTTCAATTCTCTGAAGCCCAAGCAGGCGGTTCTCCGCTGTCCGGGAAGATACACATTCCGTTACAGCCTGTACTTCATAGCCTGAATTAAGCAAATCGACAGCCGTCTGGTAAACGCAAACGTGCGATTCGATACCGGTAACCAGTACCTGTTTCCGGTCGATATTCTTCAATATTTTGAGAAAATTAGTGTCTCCGCAGCAGCTAAAGCTCAACTTGGCAAGGGGTTTTATATCCGTCAATAAGGCAGCGATTTCAGGCACGGTAGGTCCGATACCTTGCGGGTATTGTTCGGTTAGGATTATCGGGATATTAAGTATCTGAATTCCCCGGATGAGGCGTTGCAGATTATCCGATAGCTTTTCATTCTCGTACATTACCCGCCACAGCTTTTCCTGTACATCGATAATGATAAGTATCGTATTACTGACTGAAAGAAAGACCGGCTTATCCATCGATTGGTTTTATATATCCCCTTTTTCTACCTTCTGGAAGAAACACGTCTTGTTGCCGGTGTGGCAGACCGGGCCGTGCGGAATACCCTTAACCAAAATAGTATCGTTATCGCAATCTATCCAGACTTCCTTAACATCAATAAAATTGCCCGAAGTGGCTCCCTTGTGCCACAACTCCTGACGGCTCCGGCTGTAAAACCATGCCTGTCCGTTTTCCAGAGTTAACTTTAACGATTCGGGATTCATATAACCGAGCATCAGTACTTCACCGGTATTAGCATCCTGGATAACCGCAGGAAGGAGTCCCTTATCATCCAATTTCAATTGTTTTTTCATTGTTATATCCTGTAAGTCCCCTGAAATAAATTACACTTCAAATTTATTAACCGCCTCCAGTGCGTGTTTCAGGTTAATTTTTCCGGCATATAACGCTTTGCCGATAATGACACCCTCCGCACCGATTTTCTCCATCAATTTCAGGTGTGAGAGAGAAGCGATACCGCCGGAACCAATTACCGGCAACCCAACCGATTCGATTAATTCGAAGGTTTGGGTAAAATTGGGTTCGGTAAGCGTACCGTCACGGCTGATATCGGTAAAGATAAACCGCTGTACGCCCAGCTTGGCTAGCCCACGGGCATATTCGATTAACTCCAGTTCGGTCTGTTCCTGCCAGCCATGAATCGCCACTTTGCCGTCACGTACATCAATACCCCCAATAATCATATCGCTAAAGCGGCGACAGGCTTCTTTAACCATCTCCGGTTTTTCCACGGTAATCGAACCCAATATTACTCTATCGACATTTATTTTAATCAGGTTTTCGATGGCTTCCATCGACCGGATGCCGCCGCCAACCTGTATCGGAGAGAAGGCTGCTATCAGTTTAATGATTTCGAGGTTTTTTTGCTCGCCGGTTTCCGCTCCATCAAGGTCAATAACATGCAACCTTGTCGCACCGAGAGTATGCCAGCGCATCGCAACTTCGACGGGGTCATCGGAAAAACGGGTCTCTTTTTTAAAATCGCCCTGATAGAGGCGGACCGCCCGACCACCTTTAATATCTATTGCCGGAATAATTTCTATTTTAACTTACCTCCAATTACTCATATCTATCGGCAGAAATAATACCGCCTCAAGAGAAACAGGGAGGGGTTTAAAGCCCTCCCTGTTAAAATTACCACTCCTCTGGTGATATTACAAGTTTATATTGGAATACTTACGCCAGGGACGTGCGTTGAATGCCTTATTATCCTTGTTCTTATTTGTAAGGGCGTCCAGAGCCCGGTTTAATATCTTCCGGGTCTCATTGGGCAGGATAACATCATCAGTATAACCGCGTTCGGCACTAACATACGGATTCTCATACAAATTACTGTATTCCTCAATACGCTTGGCTTTTGTTTCAGCCGGATTCGGGGAGTTTTTGATTTCCCGGGCAAATATAACACTTGCCGCAGTTTCAGCACCTACAATGGTTATCTGAGCGGAAGGCCACGCAAAAACGAAATCAGCCCCGATTGATTTATCAAGCATCCCAAAGTGAGCCCCGGCATAAGACTTTCGTAACATGATACAAATTAACGGAACGGTAGCATCTGCCCAGGCATAGAGCATCTTGGCACCGTGGCGTAAAATACCTTTCCAGTCCTGGTCTGAACCGATTAAATAACCGGGCGCATCCTGTAAACTGATCAATGGAATATTGAACAAATCACAAAAACGGATAAAGCGGGCGCCCTTATCCGAAGCATTAACATCTATTACTCCGCTCATCCATGCAGGCTGGTCGGCAACAATACCTACAGTCCGACCGTTCATACGGCCAAAACCGATGATTAAGTTCTTGGCATAATTCTCCATAATTTCGAAGAAATAGCCGTCATCGACAATACTCCTGATGACCGGTTTCATATCATAAGGAGCAGTCGATTGTTCCGGCAAAACACTATCTAATTGAGGGACAAGCCGTTCCGGGTCATCATTACAGGCAATACGGGGCGGTTCTTCCGCATTATTCGATGGTAGAAACGCCAATAGTTCCTTACACATGTCAAGGCAGGCTTTATCATCCTCGGCAACAAGATGGGTACAACCGGATTTAACGGCGTGAGCCCGCCAGCCGGATAGCTGTTCCAGTGTAATCTCTTCACCTAATTGGGTTTTCACAAAAGCAGGTCCGGCAATACCCATATATCCGCCCTTCTTACTCTGGATTAAGAAGTCCTGCATTACCGGATGGTAAGCCTGACCACCCAGACAGGGACCCAGCAACATCGCAATCTGGGGTACGATACCGGAAGCCAGAATCTGGGATCGGAATAGCCAGCCGTAAGCTTCAAGAGTATCCATACCTTCCTGTAAACGGGCCCCGCCGGAATCATTAATACTAATAAAAGGCCAGCCTTTTTCCTTGGCAAACTCCATTGCCCGGGTAAACTTACGCCCGTGCCCTTCCCCAAAGGTACCGGCCATCGCAGTATAGTCTTCCGCAGCAACCACAACGTGGCGTCCGTTGACTTTACCGAATCCGGTTACAACACCCTCCGCCGGAATTTCTTTATTTTCCAACCCAAAGCCGGTTGTCCGGTGTTTAACCCACATCCCTATTTCCGTGAATGTTCCGGGGTCAAAGAAATATTCCACCCTTTCTCTTACCGACCACTTCCCATCCTTATGCTGCTTCTCAACCGCATCAGCACCACCCATCTCTAGGATTTTAGCTTTACGTTTCTTGAAATCGTTGATTTTTTCCGCAGGTGTAGACATAAATCCCCCTTTTAATATTATGATTACCCGCAAGCCATTGATAAAAATCGTGTTAAAAATGAAAAGGAAAAGTATGTTTATTATATCACTTAAGGAGGCTGAGGACAAGATTTTGTTAAGATGTCCTATAATTAGGGAATTTTACCCGACGATTAGGTAAGGATACTTATATACGTGCAGTCAAGCAAGTAATAAAATAAGAATGATAAGGAGGGTAATATGCAAACCGAACATGTAACCGGGAAAGAAGCCGGCAAGGTTATGTTATACGCTTTGAGTACCTGCGGATGGTGTCGCAAGACCAGGCAACTGCTTAATGATCTTGGGATAGCTTACGATTATACTTATGTCGATTTATTGTCAGGTAAAGACAGGGATGAAGTTATTGAGGCGGTGAATAAATGGAATCCCGAGGGCTCGTTCCCTACGCTGGTAATCAATGATAACAAATGCGTCATCGGATATAAAGAAGACGAAATCCGGGAAAACTTGAAGTAATGAACGAAGATATAAGTGTTTCACCGGACGAAATCAACGCCTTATATGCCAAGCTTCAGAAAGAAGCAGAATCAGGCGGCTACTATCTTAATCCCGACGAAGCTTTCGTTAAAGACCTGCTAAAGGGTATGTTAGTCAACGAAAAGCGGTACGGCTACCGGAGTTGTCCCTGCCGTCTTGCCGCTAGGGAGAAGCAGGCCGACCTGGATATAATCTGTCCCTGCGATTACCGCGACCCGGATTTAGATAAATACGGCTGCTGCTACTGTGCTTTATACGTAACCGGTGCTGTATTACGCAACGAGAAAAGGATCAGTTCTATACCGGAGAGAAGACCGCCTCCCGAACAGAGATTACAAAACAGAGCCGAGGTAGCTTCCGGAGGGTTATCTAAACTGCCCTTGCCGGTATGGCGTTGCCGGGTCTGTGGCTATTTATGTGCCAGGGACCAGCCGCCGGAAATATGCCCTATTTGTAAAGCGAAAGCCGAGCGTTTCGAGAGGTTTATCTGAGGAAAGACTATTCTTCTTTCTTCAGGTACTCTTCGATATCACTGACCAGCTTCTCATTCTCTTCTGCAGTTAGTCCCTCATTAGCCTCCAGCCGATTCAAATAGTCATTTAATTCCGGATAGTCCTGCCGGACTCTGGTTAGTCGCTCATTCATATTACCGATTCCCTTATCCAGGGCGGCAAACTCAAGACCGAGCTCGAACCGTGAGTTTAGATATTGAAGGACTTTCCGCCAGGCAAGTGAGTCGGCTGTACCGGTCAGGTAAAACGGAATCGGTGCCCACAGGCTTGCCCCGTGAATATTCCGCTTTTTGGCCAGCCAGAGTAGATAGGAATTGATAGTCGGTCGCTGGTTTTCCGGTGTTTCGTAGTCCATTGTAGTATCTGCCCCGTACTGCTGCAGGACTTCCTTCATCCGGGCCGAATTAACAAAACCAAACAACTGTCGCGGTAAGGTATGAGGACTGACGGTAATCATTCCGCCGATGGTATATATCTCGTTAACCCGACAGCAGGCACTAGCCATATCGAAGATGGTATTAAGAAAGTTATACCATTCCGACCGCGGAGTATCACCGAGAAATATCAACAACTTTTTGTCCGGGCAGGAGTATAGTTTACACTGGGGAAATTGGGCGACATCTTTTTCAATAACCACACCACCCAATGGGAAGAACCCTGCCGGTTCGATTTCCCCGAAGACATGCGCATTCAATCCGGAAATCAGATAATCGGCGACTCCCGGGCCAATACGTCCGGCATCCTGCGTCCAGCAGACAACCAGTGAAGTGACCCCCAAAAGTTAGACACTTTTATTATAGGGCAGTAAGGGCTTGTCGTCGGTGAATAGCGGGCGGTAAGCCCTTTAG
>JAFGLR010000033.1 GCA_016927955.1 Dehalococcoidales bacterium | reverse complement strand
TTTTTCAGTCGCCATAGTACACCTCCCTGACATTATAATGCGGTTTTATTAAACCAGATTCTCCGTACAAATAAAAGGGCGGTGTCTCAAAAAACCGTTTATGCTATACTTTGTGATATACTTTAATGTGGAGGGTTTTCCGGTGAAAGACCTTATTTCAATAGCCGGGTTGAGTTCCGAGTACGTGATTTCCTTTATTCACGACGCCATCGATATGAAACGCGACGGCTGGCGGAATATACTCGACCGTAAAATACTGGCCTTAATGTTTGAAAAACCATCACTGCGGACGCGCGTTAGCTTCGAGGTAGCCATGAAGCAATTAGGCGGCACGACCATTTACCTGTCACCGGCGGAAGTCGGCCTGGGGAAACGGGAAGCCGTATCTGATGTAGCCAGGGTACTCAGCCGATTCGCAGATGTAATTGCCGCCCGGACTTTTTCTCACGAGACGGTAACCCAACTGGCACAATATTCTTCCGTGCCGGTTATTAACGCCCTGTCCGATGAGGAACATCCCTGCCAGGCACTGGCCGACCTGCTGACTATCTACGAAAAGAAGGGTGATTTTAAAAAGCTGACTTTAGCATATATCGGTGACGGTAATAATGTGGCAAACAGCCTGCTGCTGGGCACCGCATTAACCGGGATGAACTTCCGTATCGCCTCTCCCGAAGGTTATGACATCAAGGAAAAGTACCTGAAGATGGCACAAAATTTCGCCGCAGAAAGCGGTACCGAGATAACCTGTCTGCGAGAACCCCAAAAAGCGGTCGAAAACGCCGATATCGTCTATACCGATGTCTGGACCAGCATGGGACAGGAAGAGGAAGCGGAATTACGCCGTAA
Source organism: Dehalococcoidales bacterium (assembly GCA_016927955.1). Lineage (GTDB taxonomy): Bacteria > Chloroflexota > Dehalococcoidia > Dehalococcoidales > JAFGLR01 > JAFGLR01. The sequence continues at coordinate 8,331 of JAFGLR010000033.1, read as the reverse complement.
GACCTTTGCCGGGTACCAGGTAAACGAGGCACTGATGAAATATGCCCGGCCGGACGCGATTATCATGCACGACCTGCCGGCCCATTACGGGGAGGAAGTCGCCCCCGGTATCCTGGATTCCCCGCAATCAGTCGTTTTCGACGAGGCGGAAAACCGGATGCACGCCCAAAAAATCCTCCTGGTCCGCCTGGCGGGCGGTGGTGAAATACCGATGGCAGGTTACGGTCTGCGATAGCCGGTATTTATATCCTTATGAATAATTTTTCAGCAACGGACTTCGCTATTCAAGGCTCAATGGATTTATTGCCCCGGGAGATTTATCATGGCTAAGCCTATAGTAACCATAGTCGGCCGGCAAAATGTCGGCAAATCTACCCTGCTTAACCGGCTGGCGGGTAGAAGAATCTCCATTGTCGAAGATTTACCCGGCACCACCCGCGACCGCATCATGTTCGATGTCGACTGGCAGGGAAGGGAATTTACGGTTATCGACACCGGCGGTATCGAGACCATTACCAAGACATCAATTGCCCGGGATGTCAACGACCAGATTGATGAGGGTATCGCCGCAGCCAATCTGATTTTATTTCTGGTAGACGCCCGTGCCGGCCTATTACCGGACGATATTGAAATCGCCAACCGGCTGAGAAAAACAGGCCGTCCGGTTCTGGTGGCCGCCAACAAAGCGGAGAGCAACCGCGTCGAAGCAGAGGCCCTGGAATTCCACCGGCTCGGTTTCGGGGAACCGATGGCGATCAGTGCGTACCACGGCCGCGGCGTTGCCGAATTACTCGAAAAGATAGTTTCCCTGCTCCCCGAGGAAAAACCGGAGGCCGCCGACAGCCGTGAAGTAATAAAAGTGGCTATTGTCGGGAAACCAAACGTCGGCAAGTCTACATTGCTCAATGTCTTAATAGGCGAGGAACGGGTTATCGTGGACGACGTCCCGGGAACGACGCGGGATGCCATAGACACCCAAATCGATTATGAAGGCCGGAGCCTTTTACTTATCGATACCGCAGGTATTAAGCGACGCGGCAAAATAGAAGCCGGCGTAGAAAAATACAGCGTCATCCGCTCGGAAGAGGCCATCGAGCGGGCGGATATTGCTTTACTCGTACTGGATACCAGTGCTCCGGTAGCCGCCCAGGACACGCATGTAGGCGGATACATCCAGCAGGCCGTGAAGGGAATTATCATCGTAGCCAACAAGTGGGACTTGACATATTCACTTGATAAGGCTCAATATATAAAGTATATCAGGGGGGAATTCCGGTTTCTCCCGTATGCACCGGTGGTTTTTACTTCAGCGAAAACCGGTGAAGGTATTAAAGATGTTTTACCGGAGTTAATAAAAGTATACCAGGAACGTATGAAAAGATTATCCACCAGTAAGGTGAATGACGTTATACGGCAGGCAGTAGCAACCCATGAACTACCGCATAAGGCCGGTAAACGTCTTAAAGTACTCTACGCAACTCAGGCCGATGTAAATCCACCGACTTTTGTTTTTTCCGTTAACGAAGCCAAATTAGTCCATTTTACATACCGGCGTTATCTTGAAAATAAATTGCGGCAGGCCTTCGGCTTTTCCGGAACGCCTATAAAATTAATATTCAGGTCGAGGGCAGCCTAAACATGGGTATCATAGTTATAAAGCTAGTAGCCGTGGTTATCATGGGGTACCTCATCGGCTCTATCCCCTTCGGCGTGCTGGTCGGTAAGTTTCTCACCGGGCGGGATATCAGAAAATACGGCAGCGGTAAGATGGGTGCGACCAACGTTCTCCGCACCGCAGGACGCAAAGCAGCCGCTCTGGTTGCTATCCTGGACCTTGCCAAAGGAGCCCTCTCCGTAATATTTGCGGGTCTGATTATCGGCAGCGATTACCTGATTATCGGCAATTACGGCCTTTATCTGATGTTAACCGGACAGGTACTGGCAGCGCTGGCGGCAATGCTCGGTCACAACTGGCCGATATTTATGAAATTCAAGGGGGGGCGTGGCGTAGCCACCTACTTCGGCGGACTTGTCGCTCTCTGCCCGGTCGCGGCTTTATTCGGCGGCGAAATACTGATTATAGGAGCCGGTTTAACACGGTTTGCGTCATTCGGTTCCATTGCCGGCGCGGTCGGCGCTTATACTATTCTCGTACCCTTAACTATTATCAATGGTTTTCCTTACATTTACCTGTTTTACACCTTAATAGGCGGTATTATTATAATCGTAATGCACCGTGACAATATCTCCCGCCTGTTCAACGGAAAAGAGCGTAAACTCGGTGAAAAAGTACCTACCGAAGATTCTCCTCCGCAGACGTAGCCTGCTCACACGAACAACTTTGGATTAACGAGTAAGGTGAATGCCAAAAATTACTGTTATCGGCACTACGAGCTGGGGTATTACACTGGCAATACTGCTGGCTAAAAAAAAATATGAGGTTTACCTCTGGGCACGTACCCAGAAAGAAGCTGACGAGCTATCCGAAAAACCGAAAACCGTACTGGCCACTAACGTCAGCTATCCCGATGAATTAACGATTACGGCATCCCTGGAAGAAGCATTTGAAAATTCCGATACTGTCATCCTCGCTGTTCCGTCTCAGACGATGCGTCAGAATGTCCGGATTATCAGGGATTTCTTAACCCCTAAAATATTGATTATCAACGCCGCCAAGGGGCTCGAAATAGAATCCAATAAACGGATGTCCGAGGTCATCGAAGAGGAAATCAACCCCGCCTTACACCCGAATATTTGTGTTCTATCCGGCCCTAATCTGGCCGGTGAAGTTTTACAGGGATTACCGGCTTCCGCTGTCGTAGCGAATGCCGATGAAGCCATTGCCAAACGGGCCCAAGAGCTGCTGGCAGCCCCGAATTTCAGCGTTTATACGAATTCCGATGTTATCGGCGTGGAATTGGGAGGGGCACTGAAAAACATCGTCGCTCTCGGTGCCGGTATGGTAGACGGACTCGGCTACGGGGATAACGCCAAGGCCGCCTTCATCACCCGGGGTCTGACGGAAATGGCCGCTATCGGCTTTGCTCTGGGGGCCAGCCCTTTAACCCTCTCGGGGTTGACCGGTTTGGGTGATTTAATCGCCACCTGTGCCAGTCCTCTGAGCCGTAACCATTACGTTGGGGTAGAATTGACCAAAGGACGCTCGTTAAAACAGATTACCAGTTCTATGAATAATGTTGCCGAAGGTGTGACAACGACTTACGCAGTCTGGCATCTCGCCCGGAAACTCAATCTGGGCATGCCGATAACCGAGAAGATTTACGCGGTACTTTATGAGAAACGGACCCCGCAGGAAGTTATGGCGGAGATACTGGGGTCGTCAGGTAAACACGAACTGGCCGGACGCAAATGGCAGCTTTTCTCTATGTTCCGCCACAAGAAACAATAATTAGATACAGCCTCGATTATTTTTTCTGCTTTTTAGTACCCAGGCTCTGGGCTAACTCTTCAAACAGCTTTTTCTGTTCCTTCGTCAGCTTCTCCGGCGTCGTAACTTTAAGCCGGACTATTTCGTCACCGCGTCCGCCGCTACGTAAACGCCCCACACCTTTATCTTTCATATGGAATAGCTTACCGGTCTGCGTTCCGGCAGGAATTTTAATCATGGATTGGCCGTCCAGTGTCGGCACTTCGACTTCATCACCCAGTGCTGCCTGGGCAAAGTTAATATCCAGGTCATAGAAAATATTATCACCCTCCCGGATAAATATCTCGTGACGGCGTACGGAAATGTTAAGATAAAGGTCGCCGGAGGGACCTCCCCGGGTGCCGGCATCGCCTTCGCCGGTTAATCTGAGTTGCGAACCGTTATCGACACCGCACGGTATGTTAATGGTCAGGGTACGGTTGAACTTCTCCCGGCCGGAACCGCGGCACTGGGGACACGGCTCAGTAATTACCTGCCCTTCGCCGTTACAGCGGTCGCAAGGGGTTACGTTAACGAAACGGCCGAAAAAGCCTTGCTGGACACGGCGGACCTGGCCGCTGCCGTTACAGGTCGGGCACCTGACCGGCTGAGAACCGGGTTTGCTGCCGGTACCCCGGCACACCGAACAGTTTTCAATACGGCTGATTTTTATCTCTTTATCGCAGCCGAAAGCGACCTCTTCAAGGGTCAGGATAACCGATGTCTGCAGGCTTCCCCCCTGCCGGGGTCCCTGACGGCCGGCCGTGGTATTCATACCGCCGAAGAAGGCATCGAAGATATCGCCGAAACCGCCGAAGCCGCCGAAGCCCTGACCCATACCGCCATCATCCCCGACGTGACCGAAACGGTCGTAGGTCGCCCGCTTATCCGGGGAAGAAAGCACCTCGTAAGCCTGGTTAATTTCCTTGAACTTATCGGTTGCCCCGGCATCGTTATTGCGGTCGGGGTGGTGCTGGAAAGCCAGCTTACGGAAGGCCTTCTTAATGTCTTCATCGGTCGCGTTACGGTCGATACCGAGAACTTCGTAATAATCTCTTTTTGTTGTCATATCAATCTAAAATTATACCACTTTCGGGAGGTATTTCCAAAATCGTCGAGGCTAAATGCTATTTAAAAAATAAAAAGACGTCAGCAGCATCAAGTACTTCCCGCTCGGGGCTACCCGTTCCGGCTTTGTACCCACGGAACAGCAGTTTACCGGCCAGAGATTAGATTCCACCGGCCTCTATTACTACGGAGCCAGGTATTATGATCCCAATATCGGCAGGTTTATCAGTGCGGATACGATTGTCCAATCAAGAGCTAATCCGCAGTCGCTCAATCGATATTCTTATGTTATCAATAATCCGTTAAAATACGCCGATCCTAGCGGCTTGGATTATGTTATCATTGGTGGTAATAGCTCTCAGGCTGGTGACCTTCAGGGATGGATAGACAGACTTACTGCGGCAGGCCTTCTTGCAGAGGGAGAGCAAGTATATTTCCTCGAAGATGTAAGTAAGAGCCTTGATGTTAATGAACGCTTAGAGCAATTAAATTCGTTTCTTGAAGAACATGGCGATGAACTCTCAGACATTAAATTTATTGGACATAGCGAAGGGGCTGCTACATTAGGCACATTTTGGGCCAATCATTTCGATGGCACAAGTCCCATATCAGATTCGATATTAAGTAAAACAACAGGGGTATTTTTATTGGATTGCCCTACTGGAACAACAAAAGTAGGACCATGGGGACTAAAGAATTATGATAGTTCTAAACTGAATGGAGTCGGTGATAAGTTGGCTGCGTTAAAGATTAAATCCGCGGACATATTCAACTCAGTTAGTTGGGTTCACAATGGTTCAATATCGGGTTGGAATTCTAAAGATACTGCTACCGGATATGATATATTTTCTGCCGCCATGAGTTACGTATTTACCCCCTTTCCTCTTGCGATTTCGGCAATATGGGGAAATACTTCTTATTATCATGAAAGAATTAAGGATGATGCTATGACAGTGATAAAAGATATTTTTACACAATAACAATTGAAATAGGTTGTTAGTATCGCTAATATGGTTGAAGGTTTATGAAATGAAGAGGAAAATATTCATATTTGGGGTAATGGTAATGATACTGGCTACGCTTTTAATGACTTCCGGTTGTAGCGGAGCGGATGGATATAAAACATTTACTATAGGGGAGGGTATAGCTAAATTCTCCTTTGATTACAGTTCACGTTATAAGGTCAAGGAATACTATGCTCATGATAATATAACAGCTGTTCATATTAGAGGCCCATTTAATAAAGAGGCTAATGATTATACATTAATTGATGTAATTGTTGTCCCCACCACGTCATTTTACCCAGATGCAGAAAGTGCAATTAATGATTTAATTAGGAAAAGAAGCGGAGACTCAGTTTTTGAATTCAAAGTACTCGAGCAAGGTGACTTAATGGTTGCTGGAATTCCGGCAAAATTCATTGTCTATCAAGAAAGAGACCTTACTAGGGCCATTGCCGATATGTATGCTGATAATGATTCAAAGAAAACAGCTTATGAGGTATGCCGGGAGATAGATTTCGTTTATAACGATTTATTGTGGATAATAAGTATTGATTCGGATGTTTCAACGGCCGAAGCCGATAAAGCTAACTTCGAGCATGTATTACAAACGTTCAAGATACTAAATTAACTATTGTAGAGACACGCGCCCGCATTGTAGAATGAGACTAACCCACACTCAAGGAGGACTCGTATGCTCAAGCCCAAGTCACCGCAAGCTTCATTCTACGGCAGTTATTTGTATGATAGAATTGTCCCTGCCGACCACCTGCTCAGAAAGATAGGTTAATCAGCACTTTTTCAGCGGTCTGGTTTCGCCTTTTCTTCCAGAATAATCCTTGCGTCAACGGCAACCGCTCCGTCAGCATAAGCGATAAGCGGGTTGATATCCATTTCCTTGATTTCCGGATTTTGTTCTATCATCCGGGATACCTTTAATAATAACTCTTCGATATATCCTTTATTCACCGGCTGAGAGCCGCGGTAACCTTCCAACAGACGTGAGGCCTTAATCTGCCGGATCATTTCTCCGGCATCCGCCCGGGTTAAAGGCACTAATCTGAAAGCAACATCTTTCAAGACTTCCACAAATACCCCGCCCAGACCGAACATCAGCATCGGCCCGAACTGGCGGTCCTTGGTCATGCCGATTATCAATTCCAAACCGGGTGCCGCCATCTTTTGGACGGAAATACCTTCGATTACCGCCCCGGGGGCTTTAGCTCCTGCGGCAGCCATGATTTCATCATAAGCCCTGGTAACGTCCTGTTCGTTTTTAAGTCCTATCTTTACGCCGCCGATATCGCTTTTATGAGTAATTTGCGGACTGACTATCTTCATTACCACCGGGTAGCCTATTTTACCGGCTAAAGACACTGCCTCTTCGCCGGATTTTGCCAGGACAGGTTCCGTCACGGCGATACCGTATTCCTTCATAATCTTCTTACACTGTATCTCGTCCAGAACAGGCGTTGCGGTATTCTTAAGCACTTCCGAAAAGACGGCCCTGCCGGAGGTACTCGCGGTGATACTCTTTTCTTCAACGGCAGCCCGGACGGTTCCGGCCTGCTTGAACCTGGTTAGGCTGGCTAAGGCGGTGAAAGCCCGGTATTCACTCGGATAAACGGGGATATTATGGGCGAAAAAGTAGTCGCGAACCTTCCGTCTGTCAGCTTCCACATCGATATTATCGACCCCGGAAAATTCATCCGGCATGATGATAACAATCGGCTTGTTGTACTTCTTACTCACATTAACCGGAACATCCATGAATCCCTGCTGTTCTTCAGGAGAGATGGCAGTCGTGCCGGAAAAAATAGCGCTGGCTAGCGCTGAGAATAACAACCGTCTGATAACAATTACATCCGTCTGGTCGCTTGCCGCAACTGCTTCAAGGACGGACTCTAATAGTTTTAGGGGAGGGTGCGGATTACCGATATCGAGTGGGTTTTTAGTGGTTGTACCCGCCGCCGGGAGCAGTGTTTTTAACTTTGCTTCCGTTTCAGGAGGAAGCGGCGGTAATGCCATCCCGACAGATTCACAGGCATCGGCACCTATTACCGCGCCCGAACCGCCGCCGCTCACGATTACTACTCTCGGACCGCAACCCCGGGGTATGCAGGAGAAACCGATAGCGGTGTCCGTCATCTCTTCAAGAGTCCCGACTTTTATGGCACCGGTCTGCCGGAAAAATGTATCCCATACCTCCGGTCCGCCGGCGAGGGAACCGGTATGCGAAGCTGCCGCCGCCGCGCCGGATTGAGTTAAGCCAACCTTCCAGATAATTAAAGGCTTTTTCATCGCATTTTTGCGGGCAAGTTCGAAGAACCGGCGGCCGTCTTTCACACCTTCCAGATAAGAAGTAATAATCCCGGTGTCTTCATCGTTGCTTAAATATTCTAAAAGGTCAGCTTCATTAACGTTACAGGCATTACCGTAACTGGCAACTTTGGAATACCTGATACCTTCACCGAAGGAACGGTATATTATATTTTCGGTTAATGACCCGCTCTGGGCGATTAAAGCTGTTTTCCCGCCCTGCTTCGGGAAGCTGGCACCGGGAACGATAGTGATACCGCCCCGCGGGCAGTAAGTCCCGAAACAATTCGGCCCGATTATCCGTATGCCCTCTTTGGCTATCTTGACGATTTCCGCTTCTAATTTACTGCCCTCTTCACCTGCCTCGCTGAACCCGGAGCTTAATATTATGGCCGCCTTTACCTTCTTTTTCACGCAATCCCGCAGAGCGTCCGGGACAAAGCGGGCCGGCACACAAATAGATACCAGGTCGATATCTTCCGGTATATCCAGCACGGAATGATAAATTTTAAATCC
>JAFGLR010000032.1 GCA_016927955.1 Dehalococcoidales bacterium | reverse complement strand
TTACTACACACGGATTGGGAAAACAGGACGAATTAGTGATTTACCCCTGCGGTTTTCTACCGGCGACGGCACTGCGTACGATACGCATAGTTGCCCCGGATTCCACTTTGATAACGAAGCTGTTTTCATCCATACTTTCGATTCGGCCGTAGATACCGCTGGCAGTGATGATATCATCGCCCTTTTGCAGTTCTTCCATCATTCTTTGCTGTTCTTTTTGACGTTTACGCTGGGGACGAATCATCAGAAGATACATCAAGCCGAAAATCACTACCAGGAAAATAATGATTGTCCAGTCAAAGCCGCCGGTAGTACCTTCTTCTGAAGTCGTCCCGAAGCAACCGGTTGTCAGCAATAGACCAACCAGCAATATACCCAATACACCGAGATTGAGAAGTCTGTTGTTTAACACTTTGCCTCCTTAAATTAATAGCTGTGAGATTTCAGATTATTTTATTATGTTTTTATTAAGAACTTATTAATTTACCCCGGAGCGACCAGGCTCCCGCTGATTCGATATTTATGTTTATCAACTGCCCGGTATAATCAACCTTACTATTAAAGAATACCAGTTTATCCGTCCGAGTTCTACCCCGCCAGCGGCCGCTTTTCTTCCCGTCAACCAGTATTTCTACGGTTTTGCCGATTAACGACTCATTAATCGACGTACTAATATTTTCCTGCAAGTCCTCGATAAGTTTCAGCCGGCGGGCTTTTTCTTCCGGAGGGACATCATCTTTAAAATCGCGAGTTGCGGTGGTGCCTTCCCGCGGGGAATAGGCCGCGACATGGACGGTATCGAATCTCATTTCTGCAATCAGGCCGTAACTGTTCTGAAATTGTTCGGTTGTCTCGGTGGGAAAACCGACGATGAGGTCCGTACTCAAGGCCAGCCCGGGGATTTTTTCACGCATCAAATCGGCCAGGCGGCGGTAGTGTTCCACCGTATAGCCGCGTCTCATCAGTTTCAAAATATCATTATCGCCCGCCTGTACGGGCAGGCTGACCTGCTCGCAGACTTTAGGCAGAACGGCCATCGTATCGATAAGTTTTTCACTCATATCTTTCGGGTGGCTGGTAAGAAAGCGGATGCGTAACAATCCTTCGATATCATTTATTGCGGTCAGTAAATCGGCTAGATCTGGTTTATCCGGCAAGTCGTGCCCGTACGAATCGACGTTTTGCCCCAGCAGAATAATTTCTCGGGCCCCGCGTTTGACCAATTCCTCGGCTTCACGAATAATTTCGGCTATCGACCGACTCCGCTCGCGACCTCGGCGGTAGGGGACGATGCAATAGGAACAGAAATTATTGCAGCCTTGCATTATCGTTACATACGTACTGAGGTCGGAATTTGCCGGTAATGACATTGTCGCCGGTTTGTCCAGCCACGGTGGGAAACCAGCGGGCTTAAAAAAGTAATCGACAAAGGGCAGTTTTTCTTTCAGTCCGGCAATATTCGGTTCGACCAGACAGCCGGTAACGGCCAGCTTAAGGTTGGGTCGCGACTGTTTAAGAGCCTTCAGGTTTTTCAGCTTGTTCAGGACTTTGTCTTCGGCATGCTGGCGGACGACGCAGCTATTCAGCACGATTATATCGGCGTCGTCGGCGGTCTTGGTAGATTGGTAGCCGTATTCTGTGAAAAGAGCCTCAAGACGCTCCGATTCGACCTTGTTCATCTGGCACCCGATGGTCCAGATGTAATATTTGGGCATTTTAACTTTCATAAATGAAATAGGATCCTGAATTTCGAGACATTAAATTGTCATTCCGGCGAAGGCCGGAATCCAGGTGGTGGGGTGGTGACTACTACGGGGTATTTATCTCAATTCCAAATTACTAATTACACAATACTTAGTGTGGCGGAGGGAGTGGGATTTGAACCCACGACCCCGATTTCTCAGGGCAAGCGCTTAGCAGGCGCCCGCACTAGACCACTATGCGATCCCTCCCCCAAGTCCTTCAGTATGATAACATAATCGAACGATTTTACTCAATTGTTTTAACGTAATTATTTCCCTGTAGTTATTCGTGTAAGCGTGTGTTATGATAAGGAAGATGGAAATAAATATCTCTATAGATGACGAATATAAGAAAAGAATCACGCAACGCAGTCTCAGGAATATTACCGAGCGCACCTTGAAAATGGAGAAAACGGGTGAGAATGTTGAGATGGGGATTCTCATTACGAACCAGGAAAATATTCGTACTTTAAACTTGACTTACCGTGATATTAATGAGCCTACTGATGTCCTGTCTTTTTATATGATTCCCGAAGCAGAGCACGAAGGGGATATGTTTATAGTGCCTCCGGATAATGTTAAACATATCGGGGAGGTAGTTATTTCTTATCCCCAGGCATTAAAACAAGCCCGGGAAAACCGGCATAAGGTGCAAAAAGAAATCGCCGTGCTTTTAGTGCACGGAATATTGCACCTGCTGGGTTACGACCACGAAGAGCCGGCTGATGAAGCTAAAATGAAGCCGCGAGAGAAAGCCATACTCGATAGTGTTGGAGAGGGTTAATGAAGGTACTGGGAATTGCCGGCAGCCCGCGCCGCGGCGGCAATACGGATATGCTGCTGGCGGAGTTGCTGCGCGGGGCCGCGGACAAAGAGGCTGAAGTAAAAACGATAGTCCTCAGCAAGCTGAAATACGTGTCCTGCCAGCATTGCGATGCCTGCTTGGAAAAAGGTATCTGTAAAATTAAGGATGACATGCAGCAGATTTACCGGGATTTAGCCGAGGCCGATGTTATCGTACTGGCATCTCCGATACAATTTATGAATATAACCGCCGAAGCGAAGGCGATGATTGACCGGTGCCAGTCTCTATGGGCGAAAAAATATGTTTTGAAAATACC
>JAFGLR010000031.1 GCA_016927955.1 Dehalococcoidales bacterium | reverse complement strand
TAACAACCGGCCCCATTGTCATCAGTCCCGTTACTCTGATATGGGACAGTCCGGAAATATCATACACAAGTGATGGGGCATCTTCCAAAAACACGCCGTGTTTTTGTGGTTCGTGCCCGCTATTTATCTCAATCAATACCGGCATAACCTTATTGATAGTCCGGCACTTATTATTAATTTCTTCGGCAAGTGACAGCGAGTCTATGGTCTCAATCATATCGAAAAGAGCTATAGCTTTTTTTACCTTATTCTTTTGTAAATGACCGATGAAATGCCACGATATACCGTTGCCAATCGATTGGTAATGCTTTTCTGCTTCCTGTAGGTAGTTCTCACCGATAATGCAAATTCCGGCAGCAATAGCCTCTTGCACGGCTTCTCCCGGTCTGCCTTTAGCTGCCGCTTCCAATTCGACACCGGGTGGTAGACTGTGCAGAATTTTCTTAACCTTATCACTTATCGTCATTATCATCAGTATAATTCATGCCGCACAGAAAGTGAAAACCGGGATATATGAAAAAGAGAGGGAGCAAAAAATTGCTCCCTCTCTTTAAAAAATGCTCTATACAGCGTTTAACGCTTGGTATACTGCGGTGCCTTGCGGGCCCTTTTCAGACCGGCTTTCTTCCGTTCCTTGGCACGTGGGTCGCGGGTAAGTAACTTATGCTGTCTTAAAACCGTTTTCAAATTATCATCAAAAGCCTGTAAAGCCCTGGCGATGCCATGGGAAATGGCATCTCTTTGTCCGGCGAGACCACCGCCAATAACTTTTACAGTGGCATTAAACTTACCGGCATTCTCCGTGACTATAAGAGGTTTAATTACCACCAGCCGCTCTTCGGCATTCGGCAACCATTCTTCGAAAGGCCTGTTATTCACGATAATCGCGCCGTTACCGGCTGTTAATTTTACCTGAGCTATGGCGGTCTTACGCCGTCCGGTGCCTGAATAATACGTCTGTTTGTTCATACCTTACTATCCTTTTTTCTCTTCTTCCGCCGCAGCTACTGGAGCTTTAGCCTGTACGGGAGCTTCGCCGGGAAAAATTCTTAATCTTTTCATCATTCGAGCACGTAGCCGATTAGTCGGCAACATTCCTTTGACCGCTGCCTCGATAATACGCTCGGGATGTTCTTCCATCATTTTCTCGTAATTAGTAGGTTTAAACCCGCCCGGGTATCCGGAGTGACGGTAGTACATCTTTTGCGATATCTTGTTACCGGTTACCTTAACTTTTTCCGCATTGATAATGGTAACGAAGTCACCAGTATCCATACTGCGGCTGAAAACCGTTTTATCTTTCCCCATCAACAGGGTCGCGGCACGGGTTGCCAACCGGCCTAATATCTGGTCGGCAGCATCTAGAGTATGACTAACTCTCTTAACATCATTAAGTTTTGTGCTATAGGTTTTCATTTTAGTTCTCTTCTCCAAATGGTCTGGAATAATTCACTTTCATTAAAAATAAGCCATGAGGGGGAACTCTCGGTCCGGCCGATGCCGGTTTTTCCGCTTCCATCATAGCATAGAAGTCCTCGATCCTCATCCGACCGGTGCCTACCTGAATTAAGGCTCCCACCGTATTACGTATCTGATGAGGCAGGAATGACCCGGCGGTCATATCATAGACCACCATATCCCCGTCACGTTTCACTTCCGCACGGGAAACCCGCCGTACGGTTTTAATCCTGTTTCCCACGTTGCCGGTAAATGCGGCGAAATCATGTTCGCCGACCAGCTGCCGGCTAGCTTTATCCATCGCGGCAGTATCTAACTGCTGCGGGACATGATAAGCATATTGCCGTTTAACGGCCGGCCGTACAGCCCTGTTTAATATGTAATAACGGTATTCCCGGCTGACGGCATCACTTCTTACATTAAACGAATCATCTACTTTATGGGCTGACTTAACAGCGATATCCGCCGGCAGATAATGGTTCAAACCACTCACGAAGGTATCGGGCTGTAATTTCGAATGAGTGCGAAAACTCACTACCTGTTCCTCGGCATGGACACCGGTATCAGTCCGGCTGGCACCTAACACCCTGAGAGCCTCCCCGGTGATTTTATAAACGGCTTTCTCCAGCTCTGACTGAATCGTAGGCTGTTCCGGATGGTTTGCCTGTAATTGAAAACCGTAATAGTCGGTACCATCATACTCCATAATTAAAACTATCTTGGTGAGACTGATTTCCACCTCACCCTTTACCTCAATTAATACGGTTATTCTACCAACTCGATTTGGGCCATCGGGGCACCATCGCCCAGACGCGGTCCAATTTTGGTAATACGGGTATAACCACCCGAACGTGAAGCATAACGTGTCGCCAGCTCTTTAAATACTTTATCGGTTACTTTCTCGTCAAATATAAAAGCCAGTGCCTGCCGGCGAGCGGTTAACTTGCCATCTTTACCCAGGGTAATCATCTTCTCGGCAATACCACGGATTTCTTTGGCCTTTGATTCCGTAGTAGTAATTTTCTCGTGGTTTAAAAGGTCGGTTACCAAATTACGGTATAAGGACAGCCGCTCATTAGTAGCCCGGCCGAATTTTCTGCCGCTAACTTTATGTCTCATCCATTACCTCTTGTTCTACCTGCGGTGACTCCAGCAATGACAGGCCCATCTCCGCCAGTTTATCTCTAATTTCATTCAATGATTTCTGACCGAAGTTCCGCAGTGTTAATAAGTCTCTTTCAGATTTAACTGTCAGTTCACCTACGGTGACGATACCGCCCCGGCGCAGACAGTTCATAGTTCTGACCGACAGGTTCAACTGGTCTACCGGCTTATTGGATAATTCCTCCGGGATAGACGGTCGTGCCGGCCCTTCTTCGATGACCACCTGGGAAATCTTACTGTAAGAAACCAGCGGTTGTATTTGCTCAATGATTAGCTCTGCCGCACGGCTAACCGCATCTGTCGGGCTCATGGTACCATCCGTCCACACTTCGAGGTGTAATCGTTCCCGGTTAGTATCACGTCCCACACGTACCGGTTCTACGGTATAATTAACTTTGGTTACAGGAGTAAAGAGAGCATCAACCGGGATAACCCCGATAGGCAAATTAGAACTATTTTCAGACTGCCGATAACCCTCGCCCAATTCAACATCGAACTCGACATTCAATTTAGCTTCCGCAGAATCCAGAGTAACCAGATATAACTCGGGATTGACTATCTCGTAATCAGCCGATACCTTGATATCCGCAGCGGTAACTTGCCCTTCTCCCTCGACTTCCAGAGCCAGCTTGCCCGGCTGCCCGGTTAGGGATTTCAGGCGAATCGCCTTAACATTAAGTAAAAATTCCGTAACATCCTCTTTTACTTGCGGAATGGTGGATAGCTCATGCTGCACGCCATCGATTTTAACGTGGGTGATAGCCGCACCGGTAAGATAACTTAACAGCACCCGACGCATCGCGTTACCCACAGTTATGCCGAAACCCTTTTCCAACGGTTCCACCAAAACGTGTGCGTAGTTATCGTTGACTTCAACTGATTCTATTCTCGGTACACTTAAACGGGACACTTACCCCTCCTTATTAGCGGATTATCTCGAGTAATACTCAATGATAGCTTTGCCGCTAAATTTGGCATCGATATCTGCCGGGGTTGGCAAAGATATTACCTGACCGACCATGTTTTGCTTATCAAGAGTTAACCAATTAGGCATCACTTTACTCTCGATGCGTTCTGCCAATAGTTTAAAATATTCCGACTTCTTGCTGCTTTCTTTCCAGCTGATTTTATCGCCTGCTTTAACCAGCGCAGAAGGAATATTAGTTACTCTATCGTTAATTGAAATATGCCCGTGAGTAACGAGTTGCCTAGCTTGCGAGCGTGAATCAGCCAAGCCGAGTCGGAAAACTACGTTATCCAGACGCCTCTCCAGCATAATCATCAAAGAGTTACTGGTATTCCCGGTCTGTTTTTCTGCAATACCGAAGAAACGGCGGAACTGCCGCTCCATCAATTCGTAGGTATAACGGGCTTTTTGTTTCTCTTTTAACTGCATACCGCGGTCGGAAAGGCGGCGCCGTGAACCTGCAGATTTCCCCGGCGGTCTCGGGCGGCGTTCTACGGCGCACTTTGGAGTGAAGCAACGGTCACCCTTCAGCATTAATTTTTCCCCGCTACGCCGGCACAACCGACAATTTGGTCCTATATATCTTGACATCTACCTATCCTCTACACACGTCTCTTTTTGGTTGGGCGGCAACCGTTGTGGGGTATCGGAGTAATATCCCGGATACTGGTAATATGCAAACCAGAACTCTGCAAAGAGCGTATCGCCGCCTCACGCCCGCTGCCAGGCCCTTTAACGCATACTTCTATCTGCCGCAGACCATGCTCCATAGCTTTTCGAGCCGCATCACGGGCAGCCATCTGAGCAGCATACGGAGTTCCTTTACGGGAACCCTTAAATCCGGCCGTCCCGGAACTGGCCCAGGAAAGCACATTGCCCTGTGAATCGGTCAGTGTCACGATCGTATTGTTAAAGGTGGACTGTATGAAAGCCCGACCTACAGGAATCGATTTACGTTCTTTTCTTTTGGTCCTGGTTCGCTTTTTTTCTTCCGGCATATAACCTCCTAAATTCAGTTATCGGTTTTCAGTTTTAAGCCTGGATAAACATTATTGTGGCTATTTTCAAAACAAACTGATAGCTGATAACTATAAACTACTTTACGTCTTGGCCATACCGCGCTTTTGGCCTCTACCTGCCACTGTCTTACGCGGACCTTTTCTGGTTCGGGAATTCGTACGGGTGCGCTGTCCGTTTACCGGTAAACTCCGGTGATGCCGGGTACCACGGTAACAGCCGATTTCGTTCAACCGCTTGATATTCAGGCTAACCATTTTACGCACATCGCCTTCGATCTTATATTCCCGGCTGATAATATCACGGATTTTATTCTGTTCTTCTTCCGTGAGGTTTTCCGTACGTGTCGTCGGTTCAATCCCGGCTTTCTCAACAATTTTTAACGCCTGAGTTCGCCCGATACCGTAAAGGTACTGGAGGGAAACCCAGATTTGTTTGTTTCTCGGTAAATCAACACCGGCTATACGAGCCATTTAAATATCTCCTCCCGGCAACTATCCCTGCCGTTGCTTATGCTTTGGTTTTTCGCAAATGATCCTGACGACACCGTGACGTTTAATCACTTTGCATTTTTCACATCTTACTTTAACAGAAGCTTTTACTTTCATTGTATTCCTCGTCTTTATTTAAACCGATAAGTAATCCGGCCTCGGTTCAAGTCATAAGGCGATAATTCTACAATCACCCTATCTCCGGACAGGATTTTAATATAATGCATCCGGATTTTGCCGGAAATATGAGCTAATACCTTATGCCCATTAGGCAACTCCACACGGAACATTCCGTTTGGTAGAGGCTCGACAACTGTCCCTTCGACCTCGATGGCCTCTTTTTTAGCCATAATCTCCTTTAATAATACCTATTCTATTATACCGCCGTCAGCACCGCAGCTTCACCATCGGTGACGGCTACCGTATGTTCAAAGTGCGCCGATAAGCTACCGTCTGCCGTACGCACCGTCCAGTTATCCGTATCAACTTTAGTCCGCCAGCCTCCGATATTTAACATCGGTTCCAGCGCCAATACCATTCCTTTTTTCAGTACCGGCCCGGTATGGGGCACACCATAATTGGGTATGAGCGGGTCTTCGTGCATATCCCGTCCGATACCATGCCCGGTATACTCCCGGACTACGGCGAAACCTTTCGCTTCTGCATATTGCTGGATAGCGTATGAAACGTCACCCAGTCTTGCACCAACCCGGACCGTTGCAATCCCCTGCTTCAGGGCTCCTTCGGCGGCGATAACCAAACTTGCGGCTTTGTCACTAATCTTACCAACCCCTACAGTGATGGCAGCATCCCCCTGAAACCCATTATATACCGCACCGAAATCCAGCGATACAATGTCCCCTTCTTGCAGTACCCTCTTTCCTGGTATTCCGTGTACTATTTCATCGTTAACCGATACACATAAATTAGCCGGATAACCCCGGTAACCTTTAAAAGAAGACTGGCCGCCCAGTTTCTTCAACTCCCGTTCGGCGATTATGTCGAGCTCTTTAGTTTTCATCCCCGGCTTAATCTGCGATTTCAATTCTTTCAGAACGGTGGCCACAATATTCCCTGCCTGGCGCATAATAGCGATTTCGCGCTCAGACTTTGTTATTATACTCATTAATTCCCCCGGAGTGAAGCTATCAACCTCCGGCTTATCTCCTCAATATCACCTTCGCCGTTGATTTCCAGTAATTTTCCGGCTTTCCGGTAGTATTCGATTAACGGTGCGGTCTCGGCGAAATATACTTTCAGACGGTTCTTAACTGTCTCGGCCTGGTCGTCCGTTCGCTGGTAAAGCTCTCCGCCGCATTTATCGCATTTACCCGCGACTTTCGGCGGTGAACTGACAGAATGATACGGAGTCTGACATTTCCGGCAAATCCAGCGACCGCTCAGCCTTTTTAAAAGCTCTTCTTCATTCACCTTGATATATACTACTTTATCAATTTTCTTATTAGTTTCCACCAGGGCTTTATCCAGAGCTTCCGCCTGTTTCAGAGTTCGCGGGAAGCCATCAAAAACGACGCCGGACTTATTGTCCACGACAGCCATTTTCTCCATTACCATTTTTATGGTAATTTCATCCGGTACCAGTTTGCCTTCCTTCATATAGCCCTGAGCCTGTTTGCCCAGTTCAGTGCCTTCCGCAGCCGCCTGCCGGAATAAGTCACCGGTTGACATCTGCACCAGGTTAAGGTTTACAGCTATATTAGTTACCTGAGTACCTTTACCGGCTCCCGGAGCCCCTAAAAGAATAACATACATTTCTTTACCTACACCTGTAATTATTTAATAAAACCCTCATACCTTCTCATAACGAGCTGGGCTTCCATTTGTTTCATTGTATCCAATGCCACACCGACAACAATAATGAGCCCGGCGGCGGAGACAGTCGCAAACTGAACTCCGGTGACCAAGCGGGCTATAAAAGGCATTACAGCAACAATGCTTAAGTACAACGCGCCTGCCCAGGTAATACGATTGACCACAAAATTCAGGTAAGTCACCGTAGGTTTACCCGGACGTACTCCGGGAACGAACCCGCCCTGTCTTTGCAATGTACCGGGTAAGTCTTGCTGCTGGAAAATCATTGATGTATAGAAGAAGGTAAAACCAAAAGTCAACAAGAAATAGAGTACCCAGTAGAATATGCCTTCCGGTAAGTCAGCACCGGCGTTGAACAAGTTATAAACATGAGTCGCAAAATTCGGCGGAGAACCGGCTGGTGCCATAAAATATGTGGCAATAACACCGGGTAACATAACCAATGACATTGAGAATATTAACGGTATCATGCCCGCAGAGTTAACCCGCAGCGGAATATGAGTAGAACCGCCCTGCCGGTACATCCGCCCGCCGCGGAATACACTGCGTGCGTACTGCACAGGGATACGTCGATGGGCCTCTGTAAAGACGACGATAAACATAATCGTCGCCAGTATTATCAGAACATAGAAAACCAAACCCACCGGATGGCTTTCTAAAGTAAGTCCACTCTGACCGATAACCTGCCATAACCCAGCAACAATACCGCCGAAAATAATAATCGAGATGCCGTTACCGATACCGTATTCGGTGATGAGTTCGCCTAACCACACACACACCACCGTGCCGGCAATCATTGAAATAATCATGGCTACCATCGGCAATAAACCAGAAGAAGTAAAAACGCCCTGGCTCTGTAAAAACATCAATTGGCCGTAAGCCTGAACTGCACCTAACGGAATTACCAGCCAGTGAGTAATCTGGTCGACACGATGCCGTCCGGCTTCACCTTCCTGAGATAATGCCTGTAAGCGCGGAATAATCGGCACCAGCAGCATCATAATAATGGAAGCGGTGATATAAGGGTAAACACCCATCGCCGCCACGCTGAAGTTTTTCATTGCACCGCCGCTGAACATATCGAGCATCCCCAGCAGTTGATTGCTCTGGAATAACTGCCGTAAAGCCTCCGAGTCAATACCCGGCAGCGGTACGTGAGCGATAAAGCGAAATACCACAAGGATGCCTATAGTAAAGAGAATTCGACGCCTCAGGTCAGGCAGGTGAAAGGCGTCGAGCATCGCTTGAAGTAAACGAGGCTTACTTTGTTTCTGCCGCATTCTCCAATTCCTCCGCTTTGCCACCTAATTTTTCTATCTTAGCTTTAGCGGTTTCCGAAAACTTGTTAGCTTTAACAGTTAAGGGATATTCCAATTCGCCATTGGCCAGTATCTTAACCGGCTGCGTTATATTTTTAATTAATCCGGCTTCTAGCAATTTTTCAGGAGTAACTTCACTCCCCGATTTAAAAATATTAAGGCTCTGTAAATTTACCAGGTTATATTCTACTCTAAATATATTTTTAAACCCGCGCTTCTGAGGGAGACGTTTGATAAGCGGCATCTGGCCACCTTCAAATCCCTTAGGGATATCATGACCGGAACGTGATTTTTGTCCTTTGTTACCGCGTCCGGAGCAAGCGCCGTGACCGCTCCCATAGCCTCGCCCGATTCGCTTGGTCGCTTTTTTAGCACCAGCGCCGGGGTGCAGTTCGTCCTGCCTCACGAGTTTGCCTCCTCTATCTTAATCAGGTGTCTGACCTTATTAATCTGACCCCGGAGTACGGCCGAATCATCATGGACAACACCCTGATTCAGTTTGTGTAATCCGAGAGCCCTCAATGTTCTCTTCTGGTCTTCGGCATAACCTATGCCGCTCTTGACCCAGATAATACGTATCTTAGCCACTGGTTGTCGCCCCCTCAGTCGTTTCTAATGTTGGTTCCTCGGGTGCAGCCGCGGTGGTTTCCGGTTCAGTCAGCTTACGAAGTTGGCTGAGTGCTAGAATCGTCGCCTTCGCCAGGTTAATCCGGTTTGAGCTGCCCAGAGATTTAGCTATAATATCTTTTACCCCGGCTACTTCGAGTACCGGGCGCATGCTGCCTCCGGCGATAACACCGGTGCCCGGACTGGCTGGTTTTAAGATTACAATAGCGGCACCAAACTTAGCATTAATCTGGTGTGGAATAGTAACACCCTTCAACGGGACCTCTATTAAATGTTTGCGAGCTACTGCTCCGGCTTTGTTTACGGCTTCCGGAACCTCGTTTGCTTTCCCGATACCCATACCGACGTGCCCCGCCTCATCGCCGGTTACTACCAGTGCACTGAATCTTAAACGCTTACCGCCTTTAACTACTTTAGCCACACGGTTAATATAGACCAGCTTATCGTTTAAAGCCAGGTCTGTTGCATCTATATGACTGATAATTTCTTTTGCCAATTTAGCAACCTCGCTTAGAATTTGAGTCCCGCTTCACGGGCTCCGTCAGCCATGGCTTTTACTCTCCCCTGGTATTTAAAACCGCCACGGTCAAATACGACTTCTTTGACACCTTTTTCGATGGCCCTATTCGCAACAATCGAGCCGACTATTTTCGCTTCCTCGGATTTCTTTTTGCCTTCCAACTGTCCCTTGATTTCAACGTCAAGTGTTGAAGCTGAAGCAATAGTATTCCCGGCTGAGTCATTTATAACCTGTGCATAAATGTGACTCAAGCTACGGAATACGCTTAATCTCGGTCTGGCTTCACTACCTTCAACCTTAGCTCTGACCCGGACGTGCCGGTGTTTGCGTGCTTCTCTTTTATTTATCTTACTCATTACTACTTAGCACCTATCGCTTTACCTGTTTTACCGGCTTTTAGATGGACTACCTCACCGGCATATTTAATACCTTTACCTTTGAAATTATCCAGTGGTTTAATACCCCTGATTTTAGCCGCCATCTGGCCGACTATCTGTTTATCCGTCCCGCTGACTCGAATACGGTTGGTTCCTTCGACTCCCAGCGTAACGCCAGCCATCGGGGTTACTTCTACCTGGTGTGAATAACCGACACGCAATACTATATTTTTACCGGCAATGGTAGCACGGTTGCCGACGCCGACAACTTCTAAGTCTTTTTGGAAACCATTGGTCACACCGGTTACCATATTAGCCAGTAAACTACGGGTCAGCCCATGTAAAGCGCGGTGCTCCCGATGGTCGCTGGGACGGTTAACCAGCAGCTTATCGTTTTCCATGGTTACTTTGATATCCGGGTGAATAATTTGCTTCAGTTCACCCTTTGGCCCCGTCACCGTAACCTCATTATCTTTAATATCAACTTTTACTCCGGACGGTAGAGTTATGGGTAATCGACCTATTCTAGACACGGTTCACCTCTTAATTACCAAACGTAACATAATATTTCGCCGCCGACATTCTGGCGCCAGGCCTGTTTGCCGGTCATGATGCCGTTCGGAGTGGAAATGATGGCGATACCCAGACCGCCGTAAACACGCGGGATTTCTCCACGTTCGACATACACCCTCAGTCCAGGCTTGCTTATTCTCTCCAGGCCGACTACGGCCGGCTGGTTTTTACCTGCATATTTCAAAGTGATTTTAATCGATTTGCCGGTTTTATCTTTGACGACTTCAAATTCTTTGATAAAACCTTCATTTTTTAATATCTGGGCAATGGCTAGCTTAACTTTAGAAGCGGGCACCATTACGGAGTCATGGTGCACCATAAGTCCATTGCGCATCCGGGTTAACATATCAGCTATTGGGTCAGTAATACTCATAACCACCTACCAGCTTGCTTTTCTTACACCGGGTATTTGCCCGGCTAATGCTAAT
>JAFGLR010000030.1 GCA_016927955.1 Dehalococcoidales bacterium | reverse complement strand
TGGTCGGGGCGAGTGGATTTGAACCACCGACCTCAGCGTCCCGAACGCTGCGCGCTAAACCAAGCTGCGCTACGCCCCGTAAGATTCCATATAATTATAGATTTATTTAGTCTCTGAAGCAAATATATTAAAAACCGACTCATTCTGCAGCGAGCTTAGAGTGAGTCTTATTGGTAAATGACAGGTTTACCTGCTCGCTCGGCTAGCCCCCAAAGTACCGTACCTCTACCAGAGGACGGAAGCTTAATATAGATAGGGAAGGCGACCCCTTCCCGGATAATCACCACCCCTCTCCCTTCACAGGGAGAGGGGATTCTGGGGGTAAAGTTTTTAAGAGGTTATCATCAGTGAAATACTGTGTAGTTATAATTGACGGAGCAGCCGGTTGGCCGTTACCGGAACGGGATAATTTAACCTGTCTTGAACTGGCGAAAACGCCCAATCTGGATGCAATGGCACGGGAAGCCAGATTAGGCTTGGCCCGTACCGTCCCGCCCGGCATGGAACCGAGCAGTGCTATCGCCTGTATGTCGGTAATTGGCTATAACCCTGAGGTTTATTACCGCGGGCGGAGTGCCATCGAAGCCATTAGTATGAATATTCCTATCGCCGAAGATGAGGTAGTCTTCCGCTGTAATTTAGTAGCCATCCGCGATGGGAAAATGTTTAGTTACAGCTCCGGTTCTATCGGTACCGAAGATGCCCACCAGTTAATTGTTGCACTGGACAAGCAGTTAGGTAATGAAAACATCCGTTTTTATCCGGGGGTAAATTACCGGCATATTTTAAAATTAAAGGGGCAGGGGCAAACACTTGAGGCTAAGTGTACTCCCCCCCATGATATTACCAACCGGCCTGTAGCTGAATATCTACCACAGGGTGCAGGCAGCGATTTTCTACGGGATTTAATGAAACGCTCGGAAGATGTATTAAGTGACCATCCGGTTAACATCGCCCGGCAAAATAGGGGTGAAATTCCCGCCACTTCCATCTGGCTATTTTGGGGAAGCGGTAAAATCCCAAATACTCCCGCTTTTGATAAAGTATTCGGGGTCAAAGCCGCTATGACTTCTGCGGTCGATTTACTACGCGGACTTGGTAAGATGACCGATATGACGTTGCTTGATATTCCGGGAGTAACTGATAATTTGAACAATGATTTCGCCGGGCAGGCAAACGGCGGCTTACAGGCCTTGAAACAGCATGATATGGTAGTATATCATATCGAGGCACCGGATGAAGCTGCACACGAAGGATCTATCGAGAAAAAAATATTAGCCATTGAAAAAATCGATTCGGAAGTCATTAGCCGTATAAGAGAATATAACGATGACAAGCTTAGAGTCCTGGTTATGCCGGACCATCCGACACCGATAAAAATCCAGACCCACGATGCCGGGCCGGTTCCCTTCATGCTCTGGGGCGCCGGTATTAAAAGTAACGGAGCATTAAGATTTTCGGAAAAAGAAGCTGGTAAAACCGGCGCAATGGTTGACAAAGGTTATACCTTGATGAATAATCTGGTAACTGAAGGATAACAATCTTATGGCATTAATCGTACAGAAATATGGCGGCTCATCCGTGGCTAATGCCGAACGGATAAAAAACGTCGCCAAGCGTATCGGTGCGGTACATGACAGAGGCGACCAGGTAGTCGTTGTCGTTTCCGCAATGGGTGATACCACCGACGACTTAATTAAATTAGCCCGGCAAATTTCCAGAAATCCCGACGAGCGTGAAATGGATATGTTGCTGTGCACCGGCGAAATTGTCTCCTGCACACTGTTAGCGATGGCTTTACAGGACATGGGTTACGACGCCATCAGTTTAAGCGGAGCTCAGGCCGGCATACGCACCGACTCCGCATACAGCCAGGCTCGTATCACCGGTATCGTTCCCAAACGGATACATGAAGAATTAAAAGACGGTAAAATAGTCATTGTTGCAGGTTTCCAGGGTATTACCAAAGAAATGGATATGACTACTTTGGGACGGGGCGGTTCGGATACTACAGCAGTTGCTCTGGCTGCCAGTCTAAAAGCAACAGTATGTGAAAGATATACCGACACCGATGGTGTTTATACTGCCGATCCGCGTATCGTGCCAAATGCTAAGCGTTTACCTGAGATAAGTTTCGAGGAAATGTTGGAACTGGCCACCTACGGGTCTAAAGTAATTCATCCGCGGGCGGTAGAGCTCGGTGAACTATACAATATTCCGGTTCTGGTAGCTTCCAGCTTTAATAACAATCCGGGCACATTAATTCACGGAGGTCCACTAGCTATGGAAATAAGAAATAAAGTACGCAGTATCGCTCAAGATACTGACGTGGCTAAAATTACTATCGTCGGTGTCCCGGATAAACCGGGTACTGCTGCCAGTATTTTTGAACCGCTGGCAAAGTCTGGAATAAGTATCGACACCATCGTTCAAAATACCAGCATTAACAATATAACTGATATGACATTTACGATTGCACGTACTCAATTGAAAAAGGCAATGGAAATAATCACACCAATTGCCAAATCTTTCGGGGCTAAAGATGTAATCAATGATCCCAAGATGGGGAAAATAAGTATTATCGGTACCGGTATTCAAAATACGCCCGGTTATGCCGCCAGGATGTTCCGAGCCCTGAGTAATAGAGACATTAATATACAACTCATTAGCACCTCTGAAATAAGGATAACCTGTATTATCGAAGAATCTAAAGTGGCGGAAGCTGTACAAGCATTACACTCCGCTTTTGAATTAGAAAAGCCGGATTAAACATAGCTTCCCAGTATCGGTAAAGAAATTTTCCGAAAAGTACTTGACAAATATAGGGAAATGCGTCTAATATGGCTAAATTGTGGTTGAGGGATTATTTACATGGCGTACCACGAAGAGGAACAATTAAAGTTAAAACGAATAAATACTAAACAGGCGATTGCTTTGGCCATGCAGGGAAAATGGCAGGAAGCTATTGTAACGAATAAAAATATTATCGAGATTTTCCCGGACGATGTTGATGCTTATAATCGCCTGGGACGAGCTTATATGGAGACCGGTGAATACCGCCAGGCCCAAAAAGCTTACGAGCATTCACTTAATCTCGATGCCTATAATGCTATCGCAAAAAAGAATTTACAGCGTCTTACCCAGTTAAAAGAAATTACTAAAAACCCCAAGCAACACGTTCATACCGTTCAGCCGCATTTTATCGAAGAAGCCGGTAAATCAGGGGTGCTATCTTTACAGCGTCTGGCCTCGGCCAAGACACTCGCCGGACTAGTAGCCGGTGACGTGGTAATACTTAAAGTAGATATCACAAACCTTGTCATTAAGACAACCACCGGCGAATATATCGGTACCGTAGAACCCAAACACGCGCAACGTTTAATTAAACTGATAAAGGGCGGCAATAAATATTCTGCCGCCATTATCAGCTCGGATGTAAGTAAGGTAACTGTCATTGTTCGTGAAACTTACACTCACCCCAGTCTGGTCGGACAACCTTCATTCCCCCCACGCTGGGTTGAATCGGCACGTACTACAGAACGTGCGGTGGAGCAATGGGAAGAGGATGAAGAAGAGGAAGAAGAACCCGGCTACACTGACGAAGAGCCTGAACCAATACTTCCGGAAGATTATTCCCCCACCGATGAATTGGGCAGTGAGGAGTAGGAGGAATTAACTACATATGGTAATCGGAGCAACAAGACCCGTTAATATTGAAGAGGAAATGCGCAGTTCCTATCTAGACTATGCGATGAGCGTCATCGTGTCCCGTGCATTACCGGACGTTCGTGACGGTTTAAAACCCGTCCATCGCCGTATTCTTTATGGGATGAGAGAACTGGGGCTATCCCATAATTCAACTTATAGAAAGAGTGCCCGTATCGTCGGTGACGTTCTTGGTAAATATCATCCCCATGGCGATAGCTCTGTCTATGACGCTATGGTACGTATGGCACAGGATTTTTCGATGCGCTATTTGCTGGTAGACGGTCAGGGAAACTTCGGCAGTGTGGATAACGACCCGCCCGCTGCTATGCGTTATACCGAAGCCCGTCTTACCGAAATTGCCGAACAGGTGCTCCTTGATATCGATAAGGATACCGTCGATTTCGTACCTAACTTCGATAATAGCCTGACTGAGCCTTCAATGCTGCCTACCAGATTGCCTAACTTACTGGTCAATGGCAGTTCCGGTATTGCAGTGGGTATGGCAACCAATATTCCGCCGCATAACCTCACCGAGGTGTGCAACGCCCTCATTCATTTAATTGATAACCCGGATGCTACCGTTAACGAACTGACCCAATACGTCAAGGGGCCTGATTTCCCCACCGCCGGTATTATAATGGGGTTGGACGGCATTCAGAATGCGTATGCCACCGGTTATGGTCGCGTAGTCACCCAGGCCAGAGCTCATATCATTGACGCCCAGGAAGGCGGCGGCCGCCGGCAAATTATTGTTTCTGAGTTACCCTATCAGGTCAATAAAGCCGCCCTTGTCGAAAAGATTGCTAATCTGGTAAAAGAGAAGCGCGTTACCGGCATCGCCGAGCTACGGGACGAATCCGACCGGCAGGGTATGCGTATCGTTATAGAGCTTAAACGTGAGGCCCAGCCGCAATTGATTTTAAATACTCTCTATAAATATACTCCCATGCAGTCCACCTTCTTCATCAATATGCTGGCGCTGGTTGACGGCCAACCGCGAGTATTGAGTCTTAAAGAAGCTTTGCAGTACTTTATCGATTTCCGCCGTACCGTTATCACTCGCCGTTCCAAATACGAGCTAAAACAGGCGAAAGACCGGGCTCATATTTTGGAAGGCCTGAAAATAGCCCTCGATAATATTGACGAAGTAATTAAAATTATACGCCAGGCCAAAAATACCGAAATGGCACGCCATGATTTAAGAGAGCGCTTTGCTCTTAGCGAGATTCAGGCTCAGGCTATTCTTGATATGCAACTGCGCCGCCTGGCTAATTTGGAACGCCAGAAAATCCTTGATGAATACGCTGAAGTGATTAAGACCATTTCCTACCTGGAAGACCTCCTGGCTAACACGAAAAAGATTCTTGGTATAGTAAAAGAAGAGACTATCGCTTTAAGAGACAAATTCGGTGATGAGCGGCGCACGGAAATAAGTGAAGCCGGTATTAAGGAATTTCACGTCGAAGACCTTATCCCGCACCAGCGGGTTGCGGTTACGCTGAGCGTCCGCGGTTTTATCAAGAGAGTACCGGTTAGTGTATTTACCCCGCAGCATCGCGGCGGCAGAGGTATTATCGGACACGTCACCCGAGAAGAAGACGCCGTCCGTTTGCTCACAGTGGCCGATACTCACGATAATTTACTTTTCTTTACTAACCGGGGACGGGTTTTTAGCCTCAAGTGCTATGAAATACCTGCCGATACTTCCCGGACAGGGAAAGGGACAGCCGTCATTAATCTCTTCCCGGTTACCGAAGGTGAAAGAGTCACTGAGGTAGTCGATGTGTCCAATTTCCCGGAAGACCATCACCTGGTAATGATTACCCGTCTCGGTGAAATTAAGAAGACCCGTGCAGAAAACTTCGCTTCCATCCGGAGCAGCGGCATTATTGCTATGGATTTACCCGATCAGGACGAACTGATTGATGCCTGCATAACTACCGACCAGGATAACGTATTGGTGACTACCCATAACGGTAAAGCCAGTAAATTTGCCGTCGGTGAACTGCGTACCGCTTCCCGCACCAGCGGCGGGGTTCGCGGCATCCGGCTTACTTCCGGCGACCAAGTCGTCAGTATGAATGTCGCGTGTGACGGGACCTTCCTGCTGGTAGTTACCGCTAACGGGTATGGTAAACTGACGGCGGTTGATGAGTATCCCAGGCACCATCGAGGCGCCGGCGGCGTATTGACCTTTAAGGTTACTGAAAAGACCGGAACGATAGCTGCAGCCAGAGTGGTAACGCAAAATCAGCAACTGATGATTATTTCCGCGGAAGGTATCGTCATAAATACGCCTGTTAAAGAAAAAGACCCTACCAAGGGTGGCATCAGTGTACAGCACCGTACTACTCAGGGTGTCCGTCTGATGCGTCTTGATAAGGGCGATAGGGTTGTCTCTATTACCTGCTATGAGAACGAGACCAAAGAGTAAACGAAAAGGTTAAGCCTAATTGAAGTATTAGAGCAGTATTAAAACTCTATGC
>JAFGLR010000029.1 GCA_016927955.1 Dehalococcoidales bacterium | reverse complement strand
TTGTTCTTTATCGTTCAACGTCACATTCATATGGTGACATTTTCACAGAACACTTAAACGGTGACAAAATCATAGAACAATAACAAGCTAAAAAAGGTTCTGTTTGCATTGCCCTGAAAATATGCTATAATAACAAATGTTGTCGGTAAGACAACGCTTAACATCGAAATAAGTCTCCTGGTGATTTGGGCGAGGTGGTACCACCCGTTCCCATCCCGAACACGGAAGTGAAACGCCTCAGCGCAGACGATACTGAGGGGGCAACCCCTTGTGGAAAATACGCCACCGCCAGGAGACTTACTTTTATCAGCTCTCTACTCATTTCAACCGTTCTGGTTTTTCCTCTTGTAGTTTTTGACCCTACCCCAGGTATGCCTTATAATTAAATTAGTGACCCGGTTTTATCTAGATTCATTAGCGGGGTTAGAAATATGGCTAGTAGATTCGAAAAGTTTTCCGAACGAGCCCGGCGTGTCCTGACTTTAGCTCAGGAAGAAGCCCGGCAGTTCAATCATAGTTACATTGGTACGGAGCATCTCTTGCTCGGGCTGGTCCGTGAAGAAGAAGGCGTCGCCGCCAAAGTTTTAATTAGCTTGGGCGCCGACCTCACAAAAATCCGTTCCGCTGTCGAATTCACGATGGGACGGGGCGAGAAACCCAGCGGCAGCGAAATCGGTTTAACACCGCGTGCCAAGCGGGTTATCGAACTGGCTATCGATGAAGCCAGACACCTCGGACACAGCTATATCGGTACCGAACACTTATTATTAGGCCTGTTACGGGAAGGGGGCGGTGTAGCCGTCAGCATTCTCGATAGCTTCGGCATCAATGTCGAACAGGTTCGTGCCGAGGTGGTGAAGGTATTAAGCCAGGGTGGTCCCGCGGCCAAGGGTAAAGCCGGCCGGGTGACCAGCCGTACCCCGGTTCTGGACCAGGTCAGCACGGATTTGACCGAATATTCCCGTTCCGGCAAACTCGACCCGGTGATTAACCGGAAAAAGGAAATGGAACGGGTTATCCAGATTCTGAGCCGCCGGACGAAGAACAACCCTGCTCTCATCGGGGAACCCGGCGTCGGGAAAACTGCCATTGTCGAAGGACTGGCTCACCGCATCGTTAAGGGTGACGTTCCGGAAACACTGATAGGCAAACGCCTGGTAGCCCTGGATGTCGCTTCGCTCGTGGCCGGTACGAAATACCGCGGCGAATTTGAAGAGAGATTAAAGAAAGTCCTTGAAGAAATCAAGACGGCCGGCAACTGTGTCCTGTTTATCGATGAATTTCATACGATTGTCGGTGCCGGTGCCGCCGAAGGCGCGGTAGACGCCGCTAATATCCTGAAACCAATGCTGGCGCGGGGTGAGTTACAGTGCATCGGTGCCAGTACTCTGGACGATTACCGTAAGCATGTCGAAAAAGACCCGGCACTGGTACGTCGTTTTCAACAGGTACTGGTGGATGAGCCGTCTGAAAATGACACCGTCGCTATTTTAAAAGGCGTGAAAGGTCGTTATGAAGAACACCACCACCTGACTATCAGTGACGAAGCCCTAAAAGACGCCGCCAGATTATCCGCACGTTACATTTCCGACCGTTTTCTGCCGGATAAAGCCATCGACTTGATTGATGAAGCGGCCTCCCGTATCCGGATTAAGCATCAGTCGGTGCCGGTTCCCTTGCAGGAAGGCCGCCAGATGGAAGAGAGCGTCCGGAAAGAAAAAGACGATGCACTGGCCAACCAGCAGTACGAACTAGCCGCCGAGTTACGGCAGCGTGAGATACAGCTCGAACAGAAAAATCAGGAAATGGAAGAGCAGTGGAAAACCGCCCGCGACCAGGAAAAACCGATGGTTACTGCCGAAGATATCGCTGAAGTAGTCGCGATGTGGACGGGTATCCCGGTCGTCCAGTTGGCTAGTGATGAAAGTGCCCGCCTCCTAAAAATGGAGGAGGCTTTACATAAGCGGATTATCGGCCAGGATGAAGCAATTACTATCATCTCGAAAGCCGTGCGGCGTGCACGCTCCGGTTTGAAAGACCCGCGGCATCCCATCGGCAACTTCATCTTCCTCGGTCCCACCGGTGTCGGAAAGACCGAACTGGCCCGTTCGCTGGCAGAATTTATGTTCGGCAGCGAGGATACCCTCATCCGCATCGATATGTCCGAGTTTATGGAAAAATTTGCCGTCTCCCGTCTCGTCGGCGCACCCCCTGGCTATGTAGGCTACGAAGATGGCGGCCAGTTAACCGAGGCAGTCAGACGCAAGTCATACTGCTGTATCCTTCTCGATGAAATTGAAAAGGCTCATCCGGATGTGTTTAATATCCTATTACAGATATTCGATGACGGCCACCTGACTGATGCTAAAGGCCGCCGGGTAGATTTCCGTAACAGTATCATTATTATGACCAGTAATATCGGTGCGGAAACCATCCGGAAAGGCTCTAATATCGGCTATGCTACCGGCGCGGACGAAAAAGCCAAACAGGAACAATCATACGAACAGATGAAAGACAAACTCTTAAAAGAGTTGAAGAATTCCTTCCGTCCGGAGTTTCTTAACCG
This sequence comes from Dehalococcoidales bacterium, assembly GCA_016927955.1. Lineage (GTDB taxonomy): Bacteria > Chloroflexota > Dehalococcoidia > Dehalococcoidales > JAFGLR01 > JAFGLR01. Next base: position 15,909 of record JAFGLR010000029.1, on the reverse strand, counting down.
TATCGATGGGGTCGTGGTCTTCCACGCTCTGAACAAAGACCATATCCGCAGTATTGTAGATTTGATGTTAAAGCAGGTTAGCCGGGAGTTAGAAGATAAGGATATCAGTCTTGAAGTCACCGAACCGGCGAGAGATTTTATCGGTACGAAGGGTTACGACGAGGTATTCGGGGCCCGGCCGTTACGTAGAGTCATCCAGGAGATGGTTGAGGATAAACTTTCCGTTGAGGTACTGAGCGGTACGTTCGAACGTGTTAGAAAAGAATACCCGGGGTATGATAAGGCAAACCATATTGCCAAGGCAATTATCGACATGGAAGACGGCAAGATTATCATTAAAGCTGTCGTTATAGCACGGGAGGAGCCGGAAAAAGTGGCGGCACTTACCGGAGAAGCCAAGTCTTAAGTAAAATTAGTTAAATAAAAGGGCGGTTGGGGTATATACCATCTAACCGCCCTTTTATTTTGTCGTGAAAACTGATACAATAGACTACAATCGTTATTTTTTTAAATAGAAAGGAGCTATATGGCTCAGGAAATTGTGGAAGCCCCCTTAACCGGCAAGGTTATGAAAGTCGAAGTTAAAGAGGGTGATAAAATCAAGGAAGGCGATACTGTCATCATTCTGGAATCGATGAAAATGGAAAATCCTATCGTGGCACCGGTAGATGGTACCGTCGCTAAAATCAACGTTACAGTTAACCAGGCTGTTAAGGCCGGCGACGCTATTGCCGTAATAGAATTTTAGAGACTGATAAAATATGTCTCCAATACTAAAAGCATTTATATTCGTGCTGATTACTTTCGGCCTTACCGCTGTCGTTTCCATGGTAGTAGCGGCTCTGATCAGATTGCTCGCTATTATGGTACAGCGGAAGGGCAAAGTTCAACCAGAAAACCCCAAATAGTATTCCGCGGAAAAGAGGCTAAACGATGCAGATCTGGCAATTTTTCCAGGGTATTTATACCTTTTTTATGGTAGAACCTCAAGTTGCCCTGGCAAGAGTATTTCTTATTCTACTGGGCGGTCTCATACTCTGGTTAAGTTATAAGAAAATCCTGGAACCTCTTATAATGATACCTATGGGCATTGCCATGCTCGGCGTAAATGCCGGGATACTGGTTTTTCAAGCTAATAATTTGGGAACTCTTTTCGTCGCCCCGCTAGCTACCAATGCGGAACTATTAGACGTATTACAGATAAATTTCTTACAGCCGATTTACACCTTTACATTCAGTAACGGTCTTATCGCGTGTCTTGTTTTTATGGGCATCGGAGCAATGACCGAAATCGACTTTCTGCTGGCGAAACCATTTTTAAGTTTCTTCCTGGCGGTGTTTGCCGAACTGGGTACCATACTAACGCTGCCCATTGCAATGGCAATGGGATTATCCCCAAATGAAGCAGCAGCTATTGCACTTGTCGGCGGGGCTGACGGTCCAATGGTCATCTTTGGCTCTTTGATACTGGCTAGAGACCTGTTTGTACCGATAACGGTTGTTGCTTACGTTTATTTGAGCGTCTGTTATGCCGGATATCCCGTCCTCGCCAAGATAATTCCGCGTGAGCAACGTGCTATTGTAATGAGTTACCGGGAGATTCCGCAAGTATCTCCCGGAGCAAAATTCGCTTTTGCCGTTATCGCCTGCGGTTTGTTATGTTTACTATTCCCGGTTGCCGCACCGTTATTTGCCAGCTTTTTCGTCGGCTTAGCCGTCAAAGAGGCCGGGGTTACCCGGTTAACCGAATTTCTTTCCGGCCCGCTTCTTTACGGAGCAACTTTCTTCCTTGGCTTCACGCTGGGCTCTCTCCTGAGCGTAGATGTTATACTTAATGCCAAGGTCTGGCTGTTGCTGGTTTTGGGCATCATCGCCCTGCTGTTATCCGGTCTTGGCGGCATATCCGGCGGTCTGTTATGGAACAAATTATTTAAAAATAAGATTAATCCGCTTCTCGGAATTGCAGCAGTATCCTGCGTTCCCACCACGGCTAAAGTAGCCCAGAAATGTGCCTACCAAGCCAATAAAAAGGCGATGATTCTACCCTTTGCCATGGGGCCATGCGTCGCCGGCGTCATTACCACCGCTATTATTACCGGTATTTACCTATCCGGGGTTGGCTTACTTTAAAAACGAATAGCCGAATAGACAAAAAAAGCCTCCGGTGTTCAACCGGAGGCTTTTTTTGATTACTCAATCCTTCGTGGTCTATATTGAATAGCTTCGGCAACGTGATGGGACTTGATAATATCGGCACCTTCCAGATCGGCAATAGTACGTGATAGCTTGAGTATCCGGTGGAAAGCCCGTGCGGACAGGTAAAGCTGTTTCATCGCCGCTTTTAACAGACTCTGGGCCGCTTCTTCGGTATGGCAAAAATCACGCACTTCGGTCGGTGTCATTTCTGCGTTACAGACCAGTCTGGTGCCTTTGAAACGAGCCAGTTGCCGTTCCCGGGCAATTTCCACCCGCTCCCTAATTTTTCCCGAAGGTTCACCCAGCCGGTCGTCAGATAGTTTTTCATAATCCACGTGCGGCACTTCGATAAACATATCCACTCTATCGATGAACGGCCCGGAAATACGCTTCTGATACCGGGCGACCAGTCCGGGCGAGCAGGTACACTGGCGGACAGGGTCGCCGTAATAACCGCACGGACAGGATTTCCTTGCGGCTATTACGGTTTTCGAACCCTTATATTATTTAATTTCTTTACTATTTTGTTTAACATACGAAATAACCCAGAAGGTTTATTTTTATTAGTCTTTTTTGACTTTACGGTCTGGGTATTAACTAACTCAACTTCGTCGTCCTGCATTTCAAGAGATTTTGGGGAGGATGTAGGGAGTACTTTATCCCTCGATATCATAGTTTGAGTATTAAGGAAAAAGGAAGAATCGGGGTTAATCTCCCATCTTTCCGTATTATCCTCCGGTCCAATCACTAATTGTTCACCGGTCTTGTCATTATCCATCTTAGCCAGAATGCTAACTAAGTACGCATACTCTTTATGAGGTGCCCGTCTTAGAGCTCTGCCGCATCTTTGTATCTGCTGTCTTTTGGTAGTAGACCCACTGACGATCACAACTCCTTTTAGATCGGGTATATCTATTCCTTCATCCAGTGTTTGCACTGCGCACAAACAACTGAAGTTGTTGTTCTCGAACTCTCGCAGAATATTGTTACGGTCCTTAGTACTTATGCCAGTGTGATGGCGTCTGACCATATCTTTGCCGAATGCCCTATCGAGAAGTTGGACCGTCTTTTCGCATTCTTCTTTTCCTTCGTGAAAAAATATCCAACGACCGCTAGTGAAATTTTCCCGCCATTTTCTATCGGCAAGCATCGTTTTCAAAAGGGTCCATTTGGATTCTGCTTTATTAAACAACCTTCGTCGATTAATATAAAGTGACTGTAAAGCGTGTATTTTATCTATTAGATCCCAAATTTCTTTGTATCTAGGGGAGTTAGCTTGCATTTTTTGTAACTCAGACTCTAGGCGAGTTAAATATTCTATATTGCCACTTTGCAGCAAACGCTTATCGACTTCTTTAACAGTATTGTTGATAATTCTATATTTTATATTTTTTATTTGATCACAGAAGCCCGAATATTCACTGGTTTCCTTTTCATTAAATGATACCGAGAAATTGAACTGTTTGACTTTGGATAATGTCCCTTCTTCTACGGCTTTTAATATTGGATATGAATAGATTGGACCCTCGCAAGTTTCGCAATCGAAATACCTGTATACTTCCTTTTCCTTTCCATCTTCTCTGTCCGGAGTCGCTGATAGCCCAAGTGTAAAAAAGTTATCCGGAATATGCTTCACAAACTTTTCGAGCGTTTGATCGGCTCCAAGATGATGTACCTCATCTGCTACGAGCAGAACATCCCTACCGGTCTTTGCTAATTGTCTGATGAGTGAACAGCCGTACTGTTTGTCTCCATGTAAAACTAAAGTCCGCTGCATCGTTATGATTATTCGAGTATTATTATTGTGAATGGGTTGATTATATCCGTTTCCCTGGTAAGTATAATTTGTTTCAGGAATTGAAAAGTAGTTAAGTAGTTCTTTTTGCCATTGATTGAACAAAGCCTGCCAAGGAACAATAATACAGACCAGACCATTCGGTGAATCGTCAAAGAATTTGCTTATACATTCAAAAGCCAACCTGGTTTTACCCGTGCCGGTCGCCGCCTCAACAATTCCCCGTTTCTTTTTTTCAAGGTACCATTTATCCAAGGCTTCTTGTTGCCATCTATACAATGCCAGTCGGGAATCGGGAATTTCAAACGGCTCAGTCTTGGTAAATATTTCCGGCAACAAACGGTTAATTATTTGTAGTTCTGTATTGGTCAACCGGTGTAACCTAAATAAAAGTTTATTTATTTCATTAACATTGTTTAGAATATGGCTTAGTTGCCATCCCGGAACTCTATTAATCCGCCATTCGCGACCTTCTGGTTGGATATTATATTCATCATACGGTTCAATCGGTAGGGACCAATACCTTTTCAGTTCTCTTATGTTTTTTAAGATAAGGCTTATATCAAACTGGGAAAGGACAAATTTACGTCCATCACCTTGGAATGAGAGGAATACTCCTTCTTGATTAATTTTGATAGTCGATTTTTCATTAATGTTATGCGACTCTGGCTGAATATTAAGACCTGATTTCCGTTCTAATTCTGTCACTTGTTGATATTTGGGAAAAGACTTGATAATTCTAACTGCACTATTCCTATTTTCACGTTTTTTATATGGTTTACTGTAAAGAATCATTGGTTTTTGTTTTTTAAATAGTTTAGATTTCTGCACAGCATGACTCCTGAAAGCAGATATTATATGACTCTATATTCTTTATAACCTATCTTCTGGCAGTGCCGTTAGGGTAGTAGTATGACCAACTATGAGTTAAACAATAAGCCTTGTTAGATTCCCACATTGTTTCTACCGAAAATTACTGCCTAAATTGCATTAGGTTACACCAATGATATATCAGAGTCAAAATAAGTGCAAGAATCTAAAAATCTTTGAGAAATAAACAAATATATTGTTGCAGTTTGGTAAAAAGGTGGGTCAAAAACATAGAAAAACTAACTGAAACCTTCAGTAAAATAAAAAGCTACTATTTCCCTCGCTGGGACGTCAAAAATCAATGGAGAGTCAGCCTATTTAAAAACAAATTTTTATCAGGTTATTGCGATTTTCCTAAAAAAACAATATGGATAAGTACGAGAAAATTTGAAAATAGTATTAACCGAGGTTACATTAACGGCATATACGTTTTACTCATCCATGAAATAACACATGCCGTTGTGAGAGAACCAAGAAGCACCGACCACGGTGTTAAATTTCGTATGCGTCTTCAACAGGCTGCCAATAAGGCGAAACTTTTAGGTTATACTGACCTTGCGAATGACTTGGAATTAGATATTAACCAATGCATTTCACTCGGTGATTATTGATTCTCTCTTGATAGTAGTGATTTCCCTTAGCATGGACAGAACTTCCTTGCGGTTTGGGGTAAAGTATCATTTTGAAATGAAAGTGATTAAATGGTAAAATTTATAAAGGGTATTGACAATAAAATACATAATGCTACAATTTAAGTAAAGGTCATTAGGAATTAAAGTATATGGTTAAAATGAAACTCCGATTTGACCGAGCCAAAGCTATAGAAGCCATCATATATCTCTCCACTAGAATCTCTGACTCAGACATCTACGGTATCTGCAAATTACTATATTTAGCAGACAAAACTAGCCTCGAAAAGTATGGGCGATTTATATTTGGGGAGACTTATTGTGCTTTGGAAAATGGTGCAACTCCTTCCAATGCGTACGATTTATTAAAAGAGGCAAGTCATAATTCTATAGATGGTTTGGAATTAAAAGGGAATATGGTAATTGCCACACGAGAATCAAATTTAGAATATTTGAGCCAATCAGATATAGAATGTCTAAACCAAATAATAAACATTTGGGGCAATGTCCCTAACTGGGTTAGAAAACAAGCAGCCCATGATGATGCATGGAAACAAGCCTGGGAGCATAGAGGGAATAAAGGTAGCGTAAAAATGCCTATTGAGAGCATCGCAGAATTACTGGATGATTCTGGCGACATCATCAACTACCTTTCAAATTCGGATAGCGAGTAAACACCATGCCGGATGTGTGGCGTATCTACCGCATAAAAAATTGTCGCCATACAAATCCTTCTAAAGATAAATTCGCAGTTATTGTATGCCAAGACGAAGACTACTTGGGATTTCTAATAAACTCTGAAATTAACCAATACACTTTAAAGCGACCTTATCTATTGGAATGTCAATTAAGATTAAGCACAGAGGATTATCATTTCTTATTCCATGTTTCATATTTAGATTGTGCTCGACTATACCCTTTTAATGAAGATGAGTTAGGTATTGGGTTGGAACTTATTAGCGATAGTGCAAAAGTAGAGATTAAGGCGATTGTTTCTAAAGCAATAACAATTGAAAAACGTTATCAAGACCTTATTATAAAGAGCTAATATAATAATTTAATCATTACCTCAATATTGACCTTTACCCTCAAAATAACATCACCTTAACTTAAAGCCTAGTTGTTAATAGGTTAATACTAATTCACGCTCCAATGTAGTGATTGCGCTCTGCACGGACAGGGGTTCATCGCTCCCACCAGTTGAAAACTCGCCGGATAGCTAACCGTGCCTTGTGCACGGCTAATCGTAACTATCTTATCTTCCAAAGGCTGTCGCAGTACTTCAAGTAAACCCGAACCGAACTCCGGCAATTCGTCCAGAAAGAGCACCCCGCGATGGCTTAGACTGATTTCCCCGGGACGCGGCAAGTGCCCGCCCCCGACCAGCCCGGCACTGGAAATCGTGTAATGCGGCGAGCGGAAAGGCCGCTGCTTAATCAGCGAGGTACCGGACGGTAATAGACCACTCACACTGTAAATCTTGGTAACCTCTAGAGCCTCATCGTTCGTCATCGGCGGCAGAATTGAGGAGAGCGACCGTGCCAGTAGTGTCTTGCCGCTGCCGGGCGGTCCGGACATTACCAGATTATGTGCCCCGGCAGCCGCCACTTCCAATGCCCGCTTGGCATGCTCCTGCCCTTTAATAAAGGATACATCGATAGACGCAAAGGTAACCGCTTTTTCCACTGGCAGTTCGGTATCGGGTATATATTCCGGTGCCGGAATTTCCCCCCGTAAATAGGCAATTAGCTGGGCCAATGAAGTAATAGGAATTACATTTGTACCTTCCACTAGTGCCGCCTCGCGGGCATCCGCTGCCGGTACGATAATATCGGTAAAACCTTTCTGGTATGCTACAGCTACCATTGGTAAAATACCATTCGTATGCTTCAATGTACCGTCCATTGAAAGCTCACCGAGAAAGACTTTTCGAGAAACATCCGCGTTAAGTTGGCCGGAAGCTATTAGGATAGCCACCGCGATGGGTAAATCATACGCGGGACCGGCTTTTTTCACATCGGCAGGCGCTAGGTTAGCCGATACACGGGTCGTCGGAAATTTGGCGCCGGAGTTACGTACGGCGGCACGGGCTCGCTCGCGGGCTTCGGAAACCGCCTCGTCCGGAAGACCCACGACATAGAACCGCGGTAAACCGGGGGCAATATCTACCTCTACCTGTACCATTACCCCATCCAGTCCTATAATAGCACAACTATTGACTTTAGCTAACATAATAGTTAATACTATAGCACAAAAAAACGGGAAGGGGTAGTAGTAATTGATGGAAATATATCTCTTATTGTATTGCAAAGAATACCATTATCATGTATTATTCTAAAATGACTATTCACTATATACATTAACCGTATCTTTCAAGCTTGAACCTCTAAAATAAGAAGTGATATTATCCAATATGCGAGACTTTCAATGATAAAAAAAACGTTATGCGGTAAGAATGTACGTCACAGGAGAGCCAACCGGTATGTTGAATATTCGATCTTTTTCAGATCAGAAAATAATAGGGGCAAAAGAACAAGCGCTGTTATCAAGGAAGATAAATGAACTGCCGCTCAGTATTAATGGCACTCGTCTTGAACAATTGATTGTCCAGCTTTATAAAGAGTTAGAACTGGCAGGGATTTCTTTCAAACCAAAAACCTATCTGTCCGATAGCTGGGGCTGTCCCGATAGAGTCCCGGTAATCGGTATCCCCTTCTACCTCGTTGACCCGATACTCTATGATATCGATCACAAATTAACAGGGGATGACTTTGATACTGATTTTACATTGATGATGCTTTTACGCCACGAAGCCGGACACGCAATTAATTACGCCTACCGTCTATACGAAAATTCTGCATGGCAAACACTCTTCGGTCAGTTCTCTTTACCGTATAACAAGGATTACCCTGTGGTTCCCTTTAGTAATAGATTTGTAAATCACTTGCCTAAATGGTACGGACAGAAGCATCCCGATGATGACTTCGCCGAAACGTTCGCAGTTTGGCTTACCCCGGGGTCCCATTGGCAGAAACAATATACGAATACACCGGCTTTGGATAAGTTATTGTATGTGGATGAAGTAGTTGCCAGATACGGAAGAAATTCGCCTAGTGTAACAGACGGAAAGCTCGATATTCCCACCAATGAGATGATAATGACCGTCGGCGAATATTACGAGAAATATCTGCAAAACTATATAGCCTTCTAGTATTTTCATATGAAGCAGTTCGGGAAGCGTCGCAAGTACGGTTAACCGGCAGCAGTTACTCCCGGTTGTAGCACTTATTACATACCTCAAAGCTAATACTACTTCGAGTTCTAATATCCTAACTACTTTCCGCACGGACAGATATTCAGTTGTATTTCTTAAATTTGACAATATTTTAACAAAGGGGCTAAACTCATCTTCATATATCCTTGAGAGCTGATATATGAAGATGACAAATTACAAAACTTACCGGTACAGATGGATAATTCTCATCGTCTATATGTATATTGCCGCCCTGACTCAGCTCTACTGGTTAAACTTTTCTGCTATTGATACCTATCTTGAAGATAACCTGAGTATTTCAGCTATACAGGTTGGTATGCTGACTTTAGTTTTTCCCATTGTCTACATTTTACTTTCCGTACCTTCCGGCTTCATCATCGATAAAAAGGGGTTCAAATACGGTCTCGCTATCGGTGTTATTTTTACCGGCTTTTTTTGTTTGTTACGTCTGGTAAACCCAGCTTCATATCTTTGCCTGCTTACTTCGCAAATAGGTATTGCTATCGGGCAGCCTTTCATATTGAACGGAATTACTAAACTCGTAGTAACCTGGTTTCCCCCACACGAAGAGGCTACCGCAGTGGGTCTGGGTTCCTTAGCCCTGTTCGTAGGTATGATCATAGGCCTGGGGTTGACTCCGCTTCTGGTAGAATCCGCAGGGTTTGAATCGATGTTGCTAGTTTACGGCATTTTGGGAGTTCTGGGTGTATTGTTATTTTTCCCGCTAGTCAAAGCTAAGCCAGCTACCCCAACCCGGGTAATGAAAGAGGAAAATATTACTTTCCGGTCCGGGATTGCCGGGATATTAAAAACCAAGAATTTCATCATTCTTGGTTTTATCGCGATGATTGGTATCGGTGTTTTCAATGGGCTGGCTACCTGGCTGGAGAAAATTCTGAATGAACAACAGAATATACCGATGGTCGATGCCGGACTTATTTCAGCTATATTGATTTTCAGTGGTATGCTGGGATGTATCGCCATACCCATATTTTCCGACAAGATAAAAAGGAGAAAACCTTTTTTAATCCTGGCAGCTTCAGTGGGCACTATTTGCATTATTTTATTGATGTTTACGAGCAGCTTTGTCGTTAACGCTGCCAACGCATTTATATTAGGCTTCTTTTTACTGCCGGCGCTACCTATTATACTGACAACATCGGCTGAAATTACGGGTAGTGCATTTGCCGGAATTTCAGTAGCCTACCTGCAATTGCTGGGCAACGGTGCGGCAGTCGTGATTGTCCCTGTAATGGAAACTCTACGCAACGCCAGCAACCAGCATATTTTACCCCTAGCTTTTTTAGCCACGTTACTTTTTATCGCTATTATTCTGGCAATCCGGATAAAGGAGACCGGGAATTTCAGCTAGACACAGTTGCCTTCCGCAAGTGCAATTTAAGTAATCAATTAATAATTGTCGTTTTCTATCGGCCAGTACCACCTCACGTTCCAATGTCGTGACTACTTTCCGCACGGACATAAAAGTACCGGGATTTTGGCCTTATTGACATCCCCCTTTTTCAAGTTATAAATTAATCCTGAAATGAACCGACAAAAGCGTATTTTTTACTACCTCTTAATCGTTCTCGTGGCTCTGGTGGTGGCGGACGGTATTATTACCCGGACGCTTATCATCAACAACATGGCGATAGAATCAAACCCATTTTTAGTAGAATGGGTCGGCAGCGATCTTTTACTTATCCTCAAACTCTCCGGGGCAGGATTGGCTGCGGTGATTCTCTGGCAAATTTCGCAAAGAAAACCTAGAGTATCCCTTGCGGTCACGAGTATTTTCGTGGCTTTTTATATCGGTATATTATTCTGGAATCTGTTTGTTTATTTCACAGCTTATATATAGAGAAATATTACTGTTTTTTAATCACTCGTCACCGCCTTTGACTTCTGTCATTCTTCAGGTTATGATGGCATAAAACGGGCAATTGAAGCTATAATAAACTTACAGGTGGATAGCAATGAAAGATAAAGAATTGGAAATAACCAATGCCCTGGCAGAAAACGAAGAGACTTTCAGCAAATTATACCAGGTTTACGCAGACAAATTTCCTGAATATCGTGTATTTTGGGAAGACCTTGTCGCGGCCGAAAAGAAACACGCCGGCTGGATAAGGACATTACAGGCCGAAGCAGAAAAAGAGCGTTTGCTGATTAGACCGTACAGGTTTAATGTGGAAGCCGTGCAAAACCAGATGAAACACGTCGAGGAAGAAATTAAAACAGCCGCCGCTCCCGGCTATACTATTACCAATGCCCTGTCGGCTTCCCTGAACTTCGAAACCAGTCTGCTTGAAGCAAAGTATTTTGAAATATTCGATTCGTTTTCCCTGGAGATGAAGAAAATTTTTGCCGATATAACTGAAGAGACGAAAGACCACGTCGTCAAAGTACGGGATGCCTGGCAAAAAAACAAAGCTAGCCCAGCTAAATAGTAATTAAGTCTTTTTTGGTAATAAAACAACACGGTATTAGATATAGAATGGAATTATTAAACATGCAAATAGAACAACTGTTAAAACGAGTTCTCGACCGGGAGGCCTCAGATTTACATATTAGAGTACCGAGCCGGCCGGTTCTCCGCATTCACGGCAAATTGGTTACTCAGGTGGATTTACCGCCCGTAACCGACGATGCGGCCAGACAGATATTGGATGCTATTATTACCCCTCGCCAGGCGGAAAGATTCGAACGGGAAAAAGAGCTTGATTTTGCCTATGATGCCCACGGTGTCGCACGTTTTCGTGTCAATGTCATGAAACAACGCGGTCACCTGAGTATTGCTTTCCGTTTAATACCTCTCAGAGTCCCGGCTATTGATGAGTTAGGCTTACCTCAGATTTTAAAAAAACTGGTTATGAAGCCGAGGGGTCTTATACTAGTCACCGGACAGACCGGTACAGGCAAATCCACCACCTTGGCGGCAATGATAAACCACTTGAATAATAATGGTGAAAGAAATATCATTACCATCGAAGAGCCTCTGGAGTTTATCCATGAGAACCATAAGTGTTTAATTGCCCAAAGAGAGGTCGGCCTGGATACGGAATCATTTGCCAACGCACTGGTACATGCTTTGCGCCATGACCCGGACGTCCTGGTAGTAGGTGAGTTACGTGATTTACCGACAATTGCCACGGCTATCACGGCTGCCGAGACCGGCCACCTGGTACTGGGAACTCTCCATACCTTTAACGCTCCACAAACCATCGACCGGATGATTGATATCTTTCCGTCTGACCAGCAGATACAAATCCGCATTCAGCTCTCCCAGATAACCGAGGCGGTACTATCGCAAACACTGCTCCCCCGGGTTGGTGGCGGCAGAGTAGCAGCGTTTGAAATTATGGTGGCAACCTCGGCTGTCAGGAATCTGATACGCGAGAGAAAAGTATATCAGTTACCGAGTGTTATCCAGCTAGGCGGCAAAGACGGTATGCAGTCTCTCGACCAATCGCTGGCTACTCTAGCCCGAGAAGGCGTTATCACCCGTGAAACCGCCCTGGCAAAAGCCATCGACGTCGAACAATACGAAAAATGGTATAAGGCTAAAGGTGTAGAAGTCCTGAATCAGACTTCCCGTTCAAAAAGCCTAGCCGGACGATTCACCTTTCCTGAAATTGACGGTGACGGGATTTAATATACTCTTGGCAAGGCCGTGATGTTACTGTTATAATCTTTTAATGATTATCGACTTTCACACGCATGTATTTTCTCCTCAAGTTAAAAAGAACCGGCAAAAATATGTTGATAGCGACCCCAGTTTTGCTATCCTTTATTCTCAAAAAGATGCCAAAATCATTACCGCCGATGAACTTATTGCTAATATGGATCGCGACGGTGTGGATATTTCCGTAATTCAGAATATTGGTTGGATGACCCACGAGATGTGTGTTGAGACCAATGATTATATACTAGAATCCATTGCCCGGTACCCCGGACGCTTGATTGCCTTTTGTGCGGTTCAGCCGCAAGCCTATGACGCGGCTTTACAGGAAATCGAAAAATGCGCTAATGCCGGTGCCCAGGGTATTGGCGAACTTAGACCGGATACCCAACTCTTTGAACTAACCGACGAAGATATCATGCCGCCATTTGTTGAAACAATTGTAAAACACGACCTGATATTATCATTACATTCCTCAGAACCGGTCGGACATGTTTATCACGGCAAGGGTGCAATTACCCCTGATATAATTTACCCATTCATCGAGCGTTTCCCAGATGTAAACCTCGTCTGTGCTCACTGGGGAGGCGGGCTGCCTTTTTATGCCATGATGCCGGAGGTTAAAAAGGCTTTTACGAATGTTTATTTCGATACCGCCGCTTCACCTTTCCTGTATACCCCGGATATTTACCGCCGGGTAGCTGAATTGGTCGGTCCGGAAAAAATCCTTCTCGGCAGTGACTTTCCTTTAATGCCCGCCAGCCGCGTGGTTAATGAAATCATGGCGACTGACCTGCCGGAAGAAGAAAAGAACCTGATTCTCGCTGACAATGCCCGCCGTTTGCTGGGCATCAGGGGCAGTTAATTTTGAACACCAGAGTAATCCGCTCCTTCATCGCCATCGAATTACCGGAAAACGTTCAGAAAGAACTGACACGGCTGCAGAATATTTTAAAAACTGGGAACCCGTCCTGGTTCCGCTGGGTCAGTCCGGATAGTATTCATCTGACTTTGAAATTCCTCGGGGACATTTCCAGCGACAAAATCGAGGAAATCACGATGGCTGTTAAAGATGCCTCAAAGGATATCAGTCAGTTCTCCTTACAAATCGAAGGACTCGGCGTTTTCCCTAATCTGAACAGAATCCAGGTGGTCTGGGTAGGACTGGGAGGCGATCTTAATATTCTACGTGAGTTACAAAAACAGATAGAGATTAATATGGCTATTCTCGGCTATCCGGAAGAGAGGAGAGAGTTCACCCCGCATCTAACGTTGGCCAGAGTGCGTTTCCAGCCGCCGCCTAACGAATTACAGAAATTCACCAAAACATTCAATACCACAGTACCCGGAAATGGTAAATTTTCGGTTACAGAAATAAACCTGACGGAAAGCCAACTCACTCCACACGGTGCAGTTTATACAAAACTGGCATCAATTGCACTAAATCTGCCATAAATCACTTGTAAACCAGTAAATTTAGTTGTATAATTCGGACTTGAGTTTCATTTTTGCCTAATTACTGCGGGAGGTGGACATCGTGGAAGAACATAGTTACCCGGTATGCCAGAAATGCAAAATCGGAGTCCTGGTTCCGTTGTCTGATTTCGGCAGTCAGGGTGCCACAATAAATTATAAAGCCTGGGTTTGCACTAACCCGGAGTGTGGTTTCAACCTGAAAATCCGTAACGGCGATATTTATCTCAACGAACCAATTATGAATGGGGCTTTACATACGGCTCGCGCCCGTTAATTTCACCCTATTATTTTAACGGAGGGTGATGTGCTTCCTCAATTAGCTAAAATCAAGGGGGTAGCACTGGATTTTATATTTCCGAGGTACTGTGTGGGTTGTGGCAGGGAGGGGGAATTTCTTTGTTTCACCTGTCTCAGAACCGCTAATCGGGTTATGCCTCCGATATCTCCCAAGTGCGGCCGTCCCCAACCCAGCGGCGTGCTCTGTTCCGATTGTATCAACTGGTCGTCCGGTATTGATGGTATCCGGTCTCCTTTCAGATTCGAGGGCGTTATCAGAGAAGCGATTCACCAGTTGAAATACCGTAACCTGAGAGCACTAAGTCCGACACTGGCGGAATTCCTCTATGAACACCTTATTAATTATCCCTTACCGGCAGATGTGATTGTACCGGTGCCGCTTCATCCGAAACGGTTACGGGAACGCGGTTATAATCAGTCCTTGTTATTGGCCCGGGAGTTAGGTAAACTAACAGGATTACCGTTAGTGGAAAACAGCCTTATCCGGCAGCGTCATACTGTTCCGCAAGCCCGGACGGCAAGCGTTAGCCAAAGACAACAAAATATTTCCGGTGCTTTTATCTGCCGTAATCAGGAACTCACGGATTATAAAATATTGCTGATTGATGACGTTTCCACATCCGGAAATACACTGGATACCTGTGCGAAAGCGATGAAGGCAGCCGGGGCAATCTCCGTCTGGGGATTGACGGTTGCCCGGGAAATATAAGAAGGAGTGTGAGGAATGGACTTGAAGATTACCGGGAAAAATGTCGAGGTTACTCCGGAATTAAACCAGTACATTGAAAAGAAGTTAGGGAAATTGAATCGTCACCTGGCGAAAAAGCTGGAAGCGAAGTTAGAAATTACCAAAGTAAAGACACGCTCACCGGGCCAGAGGTTTATCGCCCAGGTTACAGTTAACAGCAGCGGGACTCTGTTAAGAGCCGAGGAAAGAGGCAAAGACCTGCTCACCACTATTGATAAAGTGGCTGCTATTATGGAGCGCCAGATAGAGAGATTTAAAGGAAAGCATTACACTAAAAAAGGCCGTACTTCACCGCGGAAAACCGGTATCGAAGCAGTAACAAAGCCGGAACACCAGGTGGTTAAATTCAAACAATTCGAGGTAAGAATGATGCCGGCGGATGAAGCCGTCGAACAAATGGAGTTACTCAGCCATGATTTCTTCCTCTTCCTGAACAATGAGACCGGACGTCTTAACCTGCTTTACCGCCGTAAAGATAAAGACTATGGTTTGATTGAACCGAAATTAGATTAATCTCTGATATGTCTAAGACAACAGAATAGGCAAGGTTTTTAAATCTATACAGCGGGCTGGATGGAGCGATGACACCGGCGGCTTATGTATTTCAAACCGACCTGGGATGGATAGGTATCTCGTGTACCGAAAAAGGACTGCGGCAATTAATCTTACCTCAGTCCGATACCACAGAAGTAAGTCGGCGGCTTGGCATAGAATCTAATCCGGATGCGGTAATTCCGCTTGCCCTTGCCGACATCGTAGAGCGTCTTAAACTCTACTTCAACGGCTATAAAACAATATTTCCGGATACACTCGATTTATCTGCCGGCACTGATTTCCAGCAGCGTGTCTGGGAAGTCACCCGCCTGATTCCTTACGGCGAAACCCGCAGTTATAGCTGGGTGGCGGAAAAAACCGGCAACCGGAATGCTGTCAGAGCCGTAG